>NZ_DBMBXK010000004.1:0-118238 GCF_057597765.1 Acidaminococcus sp.
TCAAGATTTTGAGAATTATCAACGAGGCGCATTACAGCTTCTGAAAAAGAAAAATGTTATTGAAATAGCCTCGAATGGGTTAATTAAATTGAATAAAATAAAGTGCAGCATTTTATGGGAGCTTTATGAATATGGGGTAATTAATGCATATTACTATAACCGAAATCCCCGTAGAAAACAATGTATTGAAAATATGATAGCAACTGAAGATGTGAGATATGAGAATACTTTATTTAGCATTCCGGAACAAAATATTTTAAATTATATTTTGAATAAATCACAATACAGTGATGGCACTGATTTACGAAATAAATATATTCATGGAACTTATTCCCTAGATAGGAACACGCAATATAATGATTATCTGATGATTTTATTGATTGTTATTGTGACGGTCTTAAAAATCAATGAGGAGTTCTGTTTGAAGCATCCGGAGGAGAATTTTATTGAGTGGTGCTGATGGGGCGTGAAAGTGGGAGACGCTTTTCATGCTTACAACAATGGAGGGAACCCACCAGTGGATTCCTTTGAATGGAAACGCAGCCTGCGGCTGCTAACCCACCACCCATGCTGGCGCATGGATACCCCAGCTACGGCATATGCGACCTCGCTATCCGCTAAAGCGGATGCGCCCTGCTTACGCCCTTGTAAAGGGCGGAGATATAATTACAGGTTCAGCATAAAAGAAAGGCGTTCTTCATCAACCACTTTTCCCCATTGTCATCATGGGAAATTCCCCATTTTCACCAGGGTTCTAGCGTCGGGTTAATTTGACCAAGTAGAGTCGGGTTAAAATGACCAATTTCAGTCGGATTAAAACAGCCAATTTGCCTGGAGACATTTTAAATGGAATGTGGCCAGGCAGCTGCTTTCCAAGATCATATAGGATGGGGGAAGTATGGTGTGGCGACTTGGTTGGGCTGAAAATGGCGATTTCAGATGGGCCCTAATAATAGTGATTAGGTGGTTAAGTGGATAAGTGGCTAGGTGATTTGGGTCGTTGAGCCGATTTGCTTATCGAGAGTCTGTATAGAGGTCTTTTAGTAGGGAAAATTTTAAAATATCAACTTACTTTATCAATTGATTCAAGAATACCTGTTCGGAGTTTACAAAATGAGAGAACTTTGTTAGAATAATTAAATGGAACAGTATAAGCATTTTTCATGATTTCAGGAGCCAGCAATGTTCAAAGAAACAGTCTATCATGGAACAATACAGCAAAAAGCTGACGCTATAGTAAAAGAGGGATTCATAGAAAGCAGTAAAGATATTGAATGGCTTGGTACAGGAATCTATTTTTTTGCCAAGCGGGAAGATGCTGAATTGTGGGCAGAAAATGAGGCTGCGAAGAAAAAGAATAAAGTAACAAAACCGTGTCTTCTGCAAGCTAATATCTTTTGTAATGATGACGAATTTCTTGACTTGGATATAGAAGAGAATATGGCTGAAATGGAAAGAACAATTCTTCCATTTTTGGAAAAAGGAGAAGAAGGACATCCTGTTATTAATGGCGACAATAGCGGTGTAAAACTGCGATGCCTAGCATGCAATTTCTACAAGAAATTGAAAGGAATAAAAATTTTGGCCTATTCTTTTCCTAAAAGAATCATGGTTAATAAACTTGGGTTTCGTGTTTGTTTGAAACAAAGACAATATGCTGTGAGCAGTAATAAAAATATTGGGGAAGTGAAAAAGTTTCGATAGGAGGCAGTCGAAATGAAAAACAGTGATCTTAACGCATTATTAAAAGAATGCTGTTTGGAATTGGGCATTGAATGGGTAGATGAACCGGGTCCTGCTGTGATAGATGGGCAAAAGGCAGACGAGTATTTCAAAGATCATACCATTTTTCCTGATACGAAGGATATTGCTTTAGTTTTGGAATATCCTGACGGAAATGATGGGAATGAGATGGATTCAGATTTGCCTGTTGATATTTTAGTAGATACTACAGATGAAATTTTAAAGGCCGCATAGAAGGAGACAATATGGATTTTCAGGAAAAACAGCTAAGCAGTTTGCAGATGCAGCATTTGCATGTCAAGGATATAAAGTTCTCTGCAACTGGAAAAGAACCAGTTCGACCTACTAAAATGGATGTTGCATTTCATGTGGATAAAAATGTCCAATCTGACAGTAAAATGGCAGTGGAATTAAGTTGTGATATTGATATTCCCGAAATTGCTCAAATGCAAGTAAAATTAGCTGCTGATTTTGAGACAGATGGGAATGTTCCAGTTGAAAGCATGCTAAAAAATGCGATTGCCATCATGTTTCCATTCTTAAGAAGTCAAGTTACCTTGGTTACATCACAACCAAATTTCAGACCGATCATATTACCAATTATTAATATTAATAATCTGGTAAAATAACCAGGAAAGCCCTTTAAAGCTGGAATATCATTTTCCATCTTTAAAGGGCTTTCTTTTATTTTTTAGGAATCAGGTGATTGCCGAACGAATGAATACAGACCACTAGGCGGCCTGGTGGCGGGACGCCCGTTGGGCGGCACCCTACAGGGATGGAGAATTTTCGATAGAACAGCATGTGTTCGACAGAAAAGGTGCGGGGGGGCGGGACGCCCGGCAGGCGGTTGGCATTTTTCAGTTTTCTTTCCTCCGACTCGTTCCCGGGGCGCAAGGAGGTTCCAGATGCGCGAAAGTGGGAATTTTTGAAAGTGGCATAGTACATAATGGTACATGCCTCCTTCAAAAATTCCCGCTGACAAAGCAAATGGGGCCTTATTGTGTCCCGGTTTTGTGTTCACCACATGTGCATGGTGCAGCAATCTGTCTAAATTGGTTGTCGCTGATGTGAATGTCAAAGAAAAAGTAAGCCACGCGCTTGCCAAAAATTGAGCCACTGTGATCATGAAAAAGTGAGTCACACAGGGGGAGAAAGTGATTAGGAGGTGAAAAGCAGCAGGGCCGCTTTTCAGTCTCACGCCGATGGAGAGCATCTGTCGGGGGCAGATGGTCATGAGCTGACAGGCACTGGTCTCTAGCGGCAGGAGGGAACCTGCTGGGCGGGTTCCTGGGAACGTATAAAAACCGCAGGCCGGGACGGGCGTGCCTGCGGCGCGCCCCTACGGCGTTGGGGTCGGAAGTTGGATACAACGGTCACAGGAACGGAATCTTCGATAACTTCGTTTCTGTGAATTTCCGTTGGTCCTTTGATTCCAACGTGGTAGGGGCTGCCCGAAGGGAAGCCCATCCCGGCCGCCGGTTTTTCATGTTCAAAGGCAGATGCGTGAGCATCTGGCATCCGAAACGATGAACGACCAACGATGAACCAAAAGGCCGCCGGATTTTCCGGCGGCCTTTCCATTGGGGAGGAAAACGCCGGG
This sequence comes from Acidaminococcus sp., assembly GCF_057597765.1. NCBI lineage: Bacteria > Bacillati > Bacillota > Negativicutes > Acidaminococcales > Acidaminococcaceae > Acidaminococcus > Acidaminococcus sp. The sequence goes on from NZ_DBMBXK010000004.1 coordinate 3,347, forward strand.
GCGTTTTCCAACCTAAAGCAATCCATGCAATTTCCCCAGTTTCTGGATCTGGTCCAGAGAGTAATGGGTGATCCGGGAAATGGTTTCCATGGGGATCTTTTCCTTCAGCATGGCGACAATGTTGGATTCCCGTTCTTCCTGACGGCCTTCCTGTTTTCCTTCTAAGCGGCCTTTTTCCAGGTTCTTTCTTGCAATGGCGTGTCCGATACCGCACATGGTTTCCGCCTCCTTTTTCATCTCTACGGTCATAGGGATGTTGTATTTTAGCTAAAGAATACGATTTCTATATTGTTAATTTTATCATATTTGATGGGGATGGGAGGAAGGGGAAAAGCGGCAGGGCCGCTTTTCTGTCTCACGCAGATGGTCATGAGCTGACAGTCACTAGTCTCTGGTCTCTAGCGGAAGGAGGGAACCCGCCGGGCGGGTTCCTGGGAATGTATAAAAACCGGAGGCCGGGACGGGCGGGCCTGCGGCTCGCCCCTACGGCGTTGGGGTTGGATGTTGGATACAACGGTCACAGGAACGGATTTTTTGACGACCCCGTTTCTCTGATTTTCTGTTGCATCTCTGACCCCAACGTGGTAGGGGCTTCCCGCAGGGGAGCCCATCCCGGCCGCCGGGTTTCATGTTCAAAGGCAGATGCACAGTATCTGGCATCCGAAACGATGAACGATGAACGACCAACGATGAACAAACGGCCGCCGGATTTTACGGTGGCCGTTCCATCTTGCTCCTGATCCTGGCGGGCCGCCCGGCGTGCGGCCCCTACGGACCCGTGATCACTTACCCACTTACCCACCTAATCACCTAATCACCTAATCACCTAATCACCTAATCCCCCCTCCAATTTCTCGTCCATTCACCTGCATATATGGTATAATTACTTGTCTACACAAATCCCAGTACTGGGATGATTTTGCTGAAAAAGGGGGCTTTTGTGCTATGAAACATACTTTTGCTGTGGTGCTTGCTTTGGGGCTGGGCCTGGCTGGGGGGCCGGGGACGGCGCTGGCTCAGGTGGCGGCCAATGTGCCGGTGGACAGCCGGTATTATGAGACTATTGACAAACTTTCGGGGATGGGGTACCTGTCTTCGCTGCCCAACGGGGCCCGGCCCTACAGCCGTCTCCAGATGGCCCAATGGGCCCTGGAAGCGAAGGAAAAGGCGGCGGAGAAGCCTCTTCCCGGGTACTTGGAGGCGGATCTGGCGGATTTGGAATCTTATGTGGCGCCGGAGGTGGCGGCCCTCCAGGGCAGCGGTACCGGCGGGGACGGGTTCCGGCTCCGCTCTTTCCAGGTGGGCACCGGGTATCTCCATGGGGACAGATTCTCCTACCGGGACAGCCGGACGGCCAGTGAATGGGCTCCGTTTGCCGGGACCAACGGCCACAAAAAGGGACGGAACGGCAGTATGGCCGGGGAAGTGGAGGCGTCCGGGAACCTGGGCCATGAGGTGGCCCTGGGGATCCGGGGCCGGGCGTCCTGGGACAAGGACAATGAAGGCACGGCCAGCCTGGAGGAAGCCTATGTGAAGACCCGGACCGGGGCCTGGGCCTGGGAACTGGGCCGGCAGGCCATGACCTGGGGACAGGGGGCCAGCGGCCATCTGCTGCTGGGGAACGGGATGAAGCCCCTTACCACTCTCCAGGCCCATCTTAATGAACCCATCCAGGCGGGGGGCTTCCTGAAGTTCCTGGGCCAGGTGGATTTCCATGCCTTTTACGGCCGTCTGGACGGGGACCGGGCGGAGGATGCGGCCCGGTGGGGCCGGCAGGATTACAACCATCCGGGGCTTTTGGGGCTGCGGCTGGATGTGACTCCCACCCGGTGGCTGACCTTGGGGGCTTCCCGGATCTCCATGTTGGGCGGGGATGAAAACGGTCTTTCTTCTCACGACTGGGGGAAATGGATTTACGGTCACAATGCGGATACCAAGGACAAATGGAACGACATCGGAGGCGTTGACTTCCGGCTGCGGCTGCCCGGGGTCCAGTTCTACGGAGAGATGTACGGGGAGGACCAGGCTCACGGACTGCCTTCGGACTGGGGCTGGCGGGGCGGTGTGTACCTGCCTCAGCTGACCCGGGACGGATCCTGGGATCTGGTGGCGGAAATGGCCCACACCAACAAGGACTGGTATGTCCACGGCACCTACCAGGATGGCTGGACCTACAGCGGGGACATACTGGGGGACTGGATGGGCAATGACGCCCGGAAGTACTATGCCCGGGTGAACCATTATTTCCCGGGAGCGGACCGGCTGGGGCTGTACTACCAGCGGACGGAGAAGGACCGGGGCAGTGACAGGCCGGTGATCCAGGAAACCGGGCTTACGGGACGGAAGAAGCTGAAGGACGCGGTGTATCTCAACGGGACGCTGGGGTATGCCTCCATCAGACAGGGGGCAAAGGACCATGCTCTGTTTGCCGGTGCGGAGGTAGAGTGGGATTTATAGGCAAGTGAAGAGTGAAAAGCAGGCCTCTGGCCGAGGGGGCATCTCACGTCTTACGCGGTCGGAGAGCATCTGCCGGAGGCAGATGCTCTTGAAGGAGAACGCAGCCGGGGGCTGCTAACCCACCACCATTGCGCAAGCGCAATGGTCCTCCGCCCTTGCAAAGGGCGGATATATGTGGGTGGGGTCGGATGTTGGATACAGCGGTCACAGGAACGGTGTCTACGAGAAACCCGTTTCTGTGATTTCTCGTTGGATCTGTGATACCAAAACGACTCACGATGAACGATTTTTCTATTGTCTTGTCATTTGTCTGCTACGGAATAAACCCGGTTCATTTAAACAAACGGAATATTCGGAATCGTTAAAAAATAATCACTTGCTGTACATTTTTTTGTTGCACTTCTTTTGCAAAGATGGTATGATATTTTACATAAACTGTCATAACTTTACAGATGAAGGAGCAGTTGATACCCATGCAGCAGACAATTGTTTTACCATCGGGATTTTCTTTTGATGTGACCAACATGCTGGGCGAAGGCCGGATCCAGCCGGCGGAGGTGGAGGCGCTGGCCCCCCGGATCCGGCAGGCGGCGGAAGGGGTGGACAAGATCCGGAAGGAAGGACGGGCCAAAAACCATCTTTCCAAGGATGGGACTCCGGAACCGGTACTGTTTCCCCGGCTGCCTTACCCGGGCCCGGATTCTCCCAACACCCCGGAACTGCTCCAGGAACTGAAGGAATTCGGGGAACAGGTCCGGGAAAAGCAGGATGCGGTGGTATTCTGCGGCGTGGGCGGCTCCTATCTGGGGGGCAAGGTGCTGGCGGACTGCTGTGCCAGCAGCTATTGGCACCGTCATCTGGACCCTATGCCTGCGGTGTTCTTCGGGGGCAACAATGTGGATCCGGAAGATGCGGACAACATCCGGGACGGGCTGGTGAAACTGGCGGACAAATGCCGGAAGGACCTGGACCGTCCGTTGCGGGTGCTGCTGGTGCCCATTTCCAAATCCGGCACCACTTTGGAACCTACCGCTGCTTTCCTTCATTATTACAGCTTCCTGACAGGTGAGGAAAGCCTGTTCCAGGTGAGCTGTGCCGTGGTTACGGACAAGCGGATGGAAAAGGGGCCCCTGAACCGGCTGGCCCGGAAGTACGGCTGGTCCATGTTCGACGTGCCCAACGGGGTGGGGGGACGGTTCAGCGTCCTGTCCACACCGGGCCTTGTGGTGGGGGCCGTCCTGGGCATGGACCTGGAGGAACTGCTGCGGGGTGCCCGGGAGATGGACCAGGCCTGCCAGGGCAGTGACCTGGACACCAACCCGGCTCTCCTGAATGCGGTGCTGAAGTACCTGGGGGCTAAAAACCACGGGGCAGTGATGGAAGTGATCATGCCCTACAGCCTGCGGCTGAAGGCGCTGGGAGAATGGTATGTGCAGCTGTTGGCGGAATCCCTGGGGAAACGGAAGGACCGGGACGGGAACACGGTGTTCTACGGACGGACGCCGGTGGTGGCCATCGGCACCACGGATATGCATTCCCAGACCCAGCTCCACCAGGACGGGCGCCGGGACAAGGCGGTCCAGTTCCTGTTTGTGGACAGCGAGAAAGGGCGGGTCCATATCCGGAATCCCTTCCCGGAAATCACGGAATATGACAAGTATGAGGGGCTGGATATGGGACAGGCCCTGGAAGTGGCCATGGAATCCAACGAAGAGGCCCTGGCCAGTGACCAGCGGCTGAACGCCCTGTACCGGCTGCCGGATGTAAATGAATACATGCTGGGCCATTTGTTCTACTTCCTGATGCTGAGCATCGCTTACGAAGGGGAACTGGCCAATGTGGATGCCTACGATCAGCCGGGTGTGGAAATCTACAAGCGGCTGATGGGGGAAAAGTTGAAGAAGAGATAAACAAGGGGTGCCGCCCAGCGGCACCCCTTTTCATTTCCCTATTCCCAAAGGTTCGTTCAATGCGTCTTCCAGCTGCTCCGGGGTGATCATGTCCTGTTCTGCCATCCGGTTCAGCACCAGGTTCCGGCGCTTTTTGCTGCCCTGCCAGTTGGCGTAGGGGTTCAGGGCGGTGGGGGCATAGGGGAGACCGGCCAGGGTGGCGGCCTGGGGCAGGCTCAGGTCTTTGGGCTTTTTGACGAAGTATACCTGGGAAGCCTGCTTCACCCCGGTGGCACCGGACCCCAGGAAGGTGGTGTTCAGGTACATTTCCAGGATTTCTTCCTTGCTGCACCGGGTTTCCACCAACAGGGCCAGGGCCGCTTCCGCCGCTTTCCGCTTCACCGACTGGTCGGAAGTGAGCAGCAGGTTCTTCACCAGCTGCTGGGTGATGGTGCTGGCTCCTTCCACCACTTCGTCGTTCTGGATGTTCACCAGGGTGGCCCGGATGATCCCGTCAGGATCCACCCCGTGGTGGGAGTAGAACCGTTTGTCTTCCACCGCCACCTGGGCCTTGGGCAGCCAGGGGGACATCTGCTTCAGAGGCACCCAGTCTTCCCGGGGGATCCGGCTGTGGGCGATTTCCCGGATGTGCCACCCTTCCCACACCAGCTGGAGGGAACTAGGAAGTTCTTCCGGGGGCCGGGGGGTGCCGGCGGGGAAGGTCCGGGTCTCCTGGGAGGCAGGACGGGCCGGCCCGCCCACTTTTTCATGGATGGTGTCCGGCCGGGTCATGTGCCAGCACAGGGCCCCCGCCAGGATCACCAGGATGCACAACAGTTTCCGCATACGCATGTTCCCCCTTTTTACTCCTTCCATTGTAATGGATATGGCGGGAAAAATCCAATGGAATCGGGTTCACAAAATTGTACGGTCTTTTTGGAAAAAAGGTGGCTGTAAGACTCTCTTTCGTACTATAATGAAGACACATATCAGGACATGGCCTGCTCTGGAAAAAGTTGTGAAAAAGAGTTGCAAATTTATACATTGAAGCGTATAATAATGCAACATAAGGCAGGGATGGAAGGCGTGTCCTGATAAAGCGTATTCTATATGGTTCCGGATTCCGGACAAAAATCCCAAATACCTGAATTTGGATTAGGAGGAAATGCAATGCAGATCAAGAATAACGAAATGAACATATTAGTTGAAGCACTGCCATATTTAAGCGCTTTCAAGGGCAAAACAGTGGTCGTGAAATATGGCGGCAATGCCATGCTCAACGATGATCTGAAGAATAAAGTCCTGGAGGACATCGTCTTCCTCCGCTTCGCCGGCATGCGTCCGGTGGTGGTCCACGGCGGCGGTCCGGAAATCACTGCCATGCTCAAGGCGGCCGGGAAGAAATCTGAATTCGTCAGCGGCCTCCGGGTCACCGACAAGGAAACGGTGGAAATCGCCGAACTGGCCCTGGTGGGGAAGACCAACACGGATCTGGTCCGCCGGCTGAATGTCCTGGGGGGCAAGGCCGTAGGCCTCAACGGCAAGGACGCCAAACTCATTGAAGCCCGGAAGCATCTGGCGGATGTGTATGAAAACGGCCAGGTAAACCTGGTGGACATCGGCTATGTGGGCACGGTGGAAAAGGTGAATACGGACCTGATCAACCTGCTGCTGGCCAACGACTACATCCCGGTGATCGCTCCCACAGGCATCGGCCCTGACGGGGAAACCTACAACATCAACGCGGACAGCGTGGCCGGGGAAGTGGCCGGTGCCCTGAAAGCGGAAAAACTGCTGATGCTCACCGACGTAAAGGGCATCTACGAGGACCACAAGGACGAAAGCACCTTCCTGTCCACCCTGACCTTCGAAAAGGCTCAGGAACTGATCGTGAAGGGCAGCATCGACGGGGGCATGATCCCCAAGGTGAAGGCCTGCATCTCCGCCCTCAGCGGCGGGGCGGTGAAGACCCACATCATCGACGGGCGCCAGGAACACTCCATTCTCCAGGAGATCTTCTCCGACGAGGGTGTGGGTACGGAAGTCGTAAGAGACTGAAGGAGGAAAAGCGATACAATGGATACCAAAGAAATCATGGAAACCACTGATAAATATTATCTCCCGGTGTTCGGCCGGAGCCCCATTGCGCTGGACCACGGGGAAGGGGTTTACCTGTATGATACGGACGGGAATAAATACACGGATTTTCTGGCCGGGATCGCGGTGAATGCCCTGGGCTACGCTTATCCTCCTCTGGTGAAGGCGGTCAGCGAACAGGCGGCCAAGATCATGCACGGGTCCAACCTGTTCTATTATGAAATCCAGGCCAAAGCCGCCAGGCAGCTGTGTGAAGTCACCGGGTTCGACCGGGTGTTCTTCTGCAACAGTGGGGCGGAAGCCAACGAAGGGGCCATTAAACTGGCCCGGAAATACGGGAACAGCAAGGACCCGAAAAAGTTCAAGATCGTCACTGCCAAGGATTCCTTCCACGGCCGGACCATGGAGACCCTTACCGCCACCGGTCAGGATCATTACCATGAAGGGCTGAATCCTCTGCCGGAAGGGTTCATCTACGTGCCCTTCGGGGATACGGAAGCCCTGGAAAAGGTTATGGATGATGAGGTGTGCGGGGTGCTCCTGGAACCGATCCAGGGCGAAGGGGGCGTCCATGTGCCTCCTGCCGGCTATCTGGAAAAGGTGAAGGAACTGTGCGAAAAGCACGATGCCCTGCTGATCTTCGATGAGATCCAGACCGGGGTGTGCCGGACCGGGTACTGGTTCGCCTGGATGCACAGCGGGGTGAAACCGGACATCATGACCCTGGCCAAAGCCATCGGCGGCGGCTTCCCCATGGGGGCTTTCGTGGTCCAGGAAAGACTGGCCCATGTGTTCGCACCCGGGGACCACGGTTCCACCTTCGGGGGCAACGCCCTGTCCTGCGCGTCCTGCTATGCAGCCATCAAGGCCATGAAAGACCTGGAACTGGACAAAAAGGCGGCGGAAACCGGGGCCTATTTCAAGAAGGGCCTGGAAGGACTGAAAGCCAAGTATCCGGATAAGGTAAAAGACGTCCGGGGCCTGGGACTGATCCTGGGGCTGGAACTGGCCAAACCGGGTGCCAGCCTGGTACAGGGAGCCCTGAAGAAAGGGTTCATCATCAACTGCACCGCCGGGAACGTGCTGCGGTTCGTGCCGCCGCTGATCATCGGTGAAAAAGATATCGACGCACTGCTGAAGGGACTGGATGAGCTTCTGGCAGAATTCTGATAAAAAAGAAGGTATACTATGGCTTTGAGAAACAAGGATTTGATTTCCATCCATGATCTGTCGGTGGGGGAAGTGGCCACCATCCTGGATGTGAGCAGAAAACTGAAGAAAAAACAGAAGCTGGGAGAACCCCATGAATACCTGAAGGGGAAAACCCTGGCCATGATCTTTTCCAAGGCGTCCACCCGGACCCGGGTCTCTTTTGAAACCGGGTTCCATCAACTGGGGGGCCATCCCATCTACATGAGCGAAGCCACCTCCCAGATCGGCCGGGGGGAACCGGTCAAGGACACCGCCCGGGTGCTGTCCCGGTTCGTGGACGGGATCATGATCCGCACCTATTCTCATGAAGCGGTGAAGGAACTGGCGGACTACGCCACGGTGCCGGTGATCAACGGGCTCACGGATCTGCTCCATCCCTGCCAGGCCCTGACGGACATGTTCACCATCCTGGAATACAAGGATGTGCTGAAGGGACGGAAGCTGGTGTATGTGGGAGACGGGAACAACATGGCCCATTCCCTTATGTTCGCCTGCGCCAAGGTGGGCATGAACATGGTCTGCGCCAGCCCCAAGGGCTACCAGCCGGATCCTCACATCGTGGCCCAGGCCAAGATGGATGCGGCCATTACCGGATGCACCATCACCGTCCAGGAAGACATGGAAGACGCGGCCAAGGGAGCGGATGTGCTCTATACGGATGTGTGGGCCAGCATGGGGGAAGAAGCCCAGCGGGAAGAACGGAAAAAGGCCCTCCACGACTACCAGATCAACCAGCATCTGCTGGACCTGGCCCGTCCGGACGCCATGGTGCTCCACTGCCTGCCCGCCCACCGGGGGGAAGAAATCACCGACGATGTGATCGAAGGACCTCACTCTGCAGTGTTCGACGAGGCGGAAAACCGGCTCCATGTGCAGAAAGCCATTATGGCCTTGCTGATGAGCGACGCGGTGCTGTAAAATATAAAGATAGAACGAATAAAGGAGAGACGTACAATGGATAAAAAAGACATCAAAAAAGTAGTCCTGGCCTATTCCGGCGGTCTGGATACTTCCTGCATCATTCCCTGGCTGAAGGAAAACTACAACAACTGTGAAGTGATCACGGTGACTGCAGACATCGGGCAGGGGGAAGAAGTGGCTCCCGTCCATGACAAAGCCATTAAATCCGGTGCCAGCAAGGCCTATATCCTGGACCTGCGGGATGAATTCCTGAGAGAATACGCCTGGCCCATGGTGAAGTCCGGTGCCGTCTATGAAAAGAAATACCTGCTGGGCACCTCCATTGCACGGCCCATCATCGCCAAATATCTGGTGGACATCGCACTGAAAGAAGGGGCGGACGCCATTGCCCACGGGGCTACCGGCAAGGGCAACGACCAGGTCCGGTTCGAACTGGGCATCAAGGCCCTGGCTCCCCAGCTGAAAGTCATCGCTCCCTGGAGAGAATGGCAGATCAAATCCCGGGATGACGCCATCGACTACGCTGCCGCCCACAATATCCCGGTACCTGTGACCAAGAAAAAAGACTACAGCATGGACCGGAACATCTGGCATCTGTCCCACGAAGGCAGCGACCTGGAAGATCCCTCCAACGAACCCAAATCTGAAATCTACATCATGAGCCAGACTCCGGAAGCCGCTCCGGACAAGGACGAATACCTGACCCTGGACTTTGAACAGGGGGTTCCTGTGGCCGTCAACGGCAAGAAGATGGAACCGGTGGAAATGATGGAAACCCTGAATGAAATCGGCAAACGGAACGGCATCGGCATTGCCGACATGGTGGAAAACCGGCTGGTGGGCATGAAGGACCGTGGGGTTTACGAAACTCCTGGCGGCACCATCATCTACTACGCCCACAACGAACTGGAAAACCTGTGTCTGGACCGGGCCACCTACAACTACAAGGAACAGATCGGCATCCGGTATGCGGAACTGGTTTACGACGGCATGTGGTTCTCTCCTCTGCGGGAAGCCCTCCAGGCTTTTGTGGATGAAACTCAGAAGACCGTCACCGGTACCGTGAAGATGAAGCTGTACAAAGGCAACATCATCTCCGCCGGCACCACCAGCCCCTATTCCCTGTACAGCAAGGAATACGTCACCTTCGGGGAAGACGAAGTGTACAACCAGGCTGATGCCCAGGGCTTCATCAACCTGTTCGGGCTGCCTCTTACGGTAAGAGCCCTCATGAAACAGGGGAAACTGAAATAATGAGCAAGACGAAACTGTGGGGAGGCCGGTTCAGCAAGGACACCAACGCCCTGGTAGATGCCTTCAACGCCTCCATCGATTACGACAAACGGCTGTACCATGAGGACATCCGGGGGAGCATTGCCCATGCCCACATGCTGGCCAAGGTGGGGATCATCAGCCAGGAAGACGCGGCAGCCATCGAAAAAGGGCTGATGGAGATCCTGGGAGAGATCCAGGCCGGGAAATTCAACTTCAGCACGGAGCTGGAAGACATCCACATGAACATCGAGGCGGCCCTGACGGAAAAGATCGGGGACGCCGGGGCCCGGCTCCATACGGCCCGGAGCCGGAACGACCAGGTGGCCCTGGACATGCACATGTACATGAAACGGGAAGTCACCGAAATCATGGAGCTTTTGATCGCCTTTGAGGAAGCCCTGCTGACCATGGCGGAAAAGCACCTGAAGACTCTGATGCCCGGGTATACCCATCTCCAGCGGGCTCAGCCCATTACCTTTGCCCATCACATGCTGGCCTACTTCAACATGCTCCGCCGGGATTTCCGCCGGCTCCAGGGAGTGTGGGACGGAGCGGACATCATGCCTCTGGGGGCCGGTGCCGTGGCCGGGACCACCCTGCCCATCGACCGGTTCCAGGTGGCGGAGGAGCTCCATTTCTCCCAGGTGTACGGGAACAGCATGGATGCAGTGAGCGACCGGGATTATGTGCTGGAATTTCTCAGCTTTGCATCCCTTCTCATGATGCATCTGTCCCGTCTCAGCGAGGAAATGTGCTTGTGGTCTTCCACGGAATTCGGGTTCATCGAGCTGGACGACGCTTTTGCCACTGGTTCTTCCATGATGCCTCAGAAGAAGAATCCGGACATCTCTGAACTGGTCCGGGGGAAGACCGGCCGGGTGTACGGCCACTTGACCGCCCTTCTGACCACCCTCAAAGGGCTGCCCCTGGCTTACAACAAGGACCTCCAGGAAGACAAGGAAGGGTTCTTCGATGCCATCGACACGGTGAAGTTCTCCCTCCAGGTGTACCGGGACATGATCCTCACCACCAAGGTCAACGAGGAAAAGATGGCGGAAGCGGTCCACAAGGACTATTCCAACGCCACGGACCTGGCGGACTACCTGGTGCGGAAGGGGATGCCCTTCCGGAAGGCCCACGGGGTAGTGGGGAAGGCGGTGGCCAAGGCCATTGCCGAACACAAGCTGCTGGGTCAGCTGACACTGGAAGAATACAAGGAAATGTGTCCTCTCTTCGAGGCGGACCTTTTGGAATGCCTGAAACCGGAAAACTGCGTGGCAACCCGGACCAGCTACGGCGGCCCTGCTCCCCAGAACAACGCCGAACAGGTGAAAATGGGAAAAGAAGCGGTGGAAGAGCAGAAGAAAGTGCTGGAAGAATTGAAAGAACGGATATAAGAAAAAAGGGGTGCTGCACATTGCGTGCAGCACCCCTTTATACGTTCCGTTTTGCCAGGCGCTCTACGGGTTCCGGGTTGGGGGTGAACTGGGGGTCGAAGTCTGTGTTCAAAAAGGCCAGGGCGTAGGCCACTCCCATGGCGGCACCAGTGGTGAGACCGGTTTCATCCATGTCGAATTCCGGGGTGTGGTGGTTGGCCCCGCAGCCTTTTTCCGGGTTGGCGATGCCGGTGAAGGCCAGGACTCCCGGATATTCCTGGAGGAACAGGGCGAAGGATTCCGAGGCCATCCAGGGCTGGGGATCCTGAAGGGCATCCGGTCCCAGGGCGTCCGCCACCGCCTTCCGGCCCAACTGGGCGCAGGCCGTATTGTTCCGGGCTTCGAACAGGGCTTCGGGCATGTGCAGGATTTCCCCTTCACAGCCGTAAATATCAGCGTTGGCGGCCAGGGCCTTCTTCAGGAAGTCCTCAAAGGGCTTCCCGGCCTTCTGGTAGTTGAAGAACCGGGCGGTGCCTCCGAAGGTCAGGTCTTCCGGGATCACATTGTACTTTTCTCCGCTGTGGACGAACCCCAGGGAGAAGGTGAGGCATTCAAAGGGATCCACCTTCCGCTGGCGGAATTCGTTCAGCTGCTGGTACAGGGCGGCAAAGCAGTCCATAGGATTGTTGGCCAGGTCCGGCCGGGCTCCGTGGCCGAAGGTCCCCTTCAGCCGGATCACAAAGGAACAGCCGCCTCCCATGACCGCCCCGGGGGTGATGGACACTTTCCCTGCCGGCAGGTCCCACCGCACATGGGTGGCGTAGCAGCCGTCGATGGTGAGGCCGGATTCCTTCACAATATAGGGCAGCAGGTTCTGGATGTCTCCGCTTTCTTCTTCTCCCCGTTCAAAGCACAGCACCACTTTCCCGGCAAAGGCTTCCTTGTGGGAAACCAGGATCCGGGCGGCGGTAAGCAGCATGGCCATGTGGCCGTCGTGGCCGCAGGCATGGGACACCCCGGGCACCTGGGAAAGGCAGACTTTGGGACCTTTCAGATTTTCCGGACTTTCGGCAATGGGGAGAGCGTCGGTGTCCGCCCGCATGAGCAGGGTCTTTCCGGGCTTTCCGCTGTCGATGATCCCCAGAAGCCCTCCGTCAGGGACGTTGATGGTGGGAATCCCCAGGTCCTTCAGGTAGGCTTCCAAAAAAGCGATGGTGTTCACTTCCCGGCAGCTGAGCTCCGGGTTTTCATGGAAATGGCGGCGGAGGCGGAGGGTTTCAGGAAATTCCGCCTGGGCCAGGGCAAGGATATTCATAAGCAGATTCCTTTCTACAGCAGATTGTGAAAATGGGATTTTCCTTCAGTATACCACGGATGATTGTCATTTTTTCGTCTTCAGCGTATAATTATAATATTGTATTGAAGTGGATTTCTGTACCCATGAAGATAGAGAAATTGGCGGTAAGGAGGATGAAGTATGGGAGGACATGTAATTGGCCTGATCCACACCGTGACCATGCTGGATGTAATCGACATCCTGGTGGTGGCGTTTTTTCTCAATAAACTGTACCAGATGCTGAAGAACACCCGGGCGGCGTCCCTGGTGAAAGGGCTGTTGATGCTGCTGGCGATCATGCTGATCAGCAAGTGGCTGAATCTGTATGTGATCAACTGGATCCTGGAAAAATTCATGACCGTGGTGATGATCGCCCTGCCGGTGGTGTTCCAGCCGGAACTCCGCCGGGCCCTGGAGCAGATCGGCCGGGGGAAACTGTTCCGCCGGAGCACGGTGCTCAACGAAATGCAGGTGGAGAACATGCTGGAAGCGGTGGCTACCACCGCCGACGACCTGAGCCGGAACAAGATCGGGGCACTTATGGTGTTCGAGCGGGAAACCGGGCTGGATGATTATATCGAAACCGGGATCCCCATTGACGGGCTGATCAGTACGGCCCTGTTCGAGAACATCTTCATCCCCAACACCCCCCTCCATGACGGGGCGGTGATTATTCGGGGAGACCGGATCGCAGCGGCCAGCTGCCTTTTGCCTTTGACGGAAGCCCGGAACCTGAGCCAGGAACTGGGGACCCGGCACCGGGCGGCCATCGGCCTTTCAGAACAGACCGATGCCCTGATCCTGGTGGTCAGCGAAGAAACCGGGACCATTTCCCTGGCCCGGGGGGGCGCCCTCCAGCGGTACCTGACCCACCGGGATGTGAAGGACCTGCTGCGGCCGGTGATGAAGACTCCTATGCTGAACTGGAAGGATACCATCCTGGCCAAACTGGGGAAGAAACATGCCCCGTCCGACGACCAGAAAGGAGGCAGCGCCCATGGTGAAAAATAACCAGACCCCCAACCGGAATTCCTGGCTGGTGCGGATCATGTCCGTGGTCTGTGCCTGCATCCTGTGGGTGTATGTGATGAACGAACAGAACCCCATCACCACCAAGACCTTCCAGGTTCCTTTGACGGCCCAGAACTTGGCGGAAGACATGGTGGTGAAGGACCTGCCGGAAACGGTGAATGTGAAGGTCAGCGGCACCCGGTCCCAGATCGCCGTACTCCGGGAAGGGGACGTCAAGGCCTTCATCGACTTTACCGACGCCCCCAAGGGACGGAACACCTACAACGTCCAGGCCACCACCCGGATGGGGGAAGTGGCGGAAGTGACCCCCAGCCTGCTCCAGCTGGAAACGGACTCCCTGGCGGAAAAGACCATGACCCTGGAACCCCGGATCGTAGGGGTTCCCAACAGCGGGGTCACCGTAAGCCAGATGGATCTGTCTCCCACCCAGGTGATTATCAAAGGGGCCAGTGCCCGGATCTCCCAGGTGGACAAGGTACTGGTGATGGTGGATATCAGCCATCACGACCGGAACTTCTCCACAGATGCCACAGCGGTGGCAGTGGACCGGACCGGACGGGAAATGTATGACGTGAAGGTGGTGCCCGGGAAGATCAAGACCACCGTGACCATTGTGCGCCAGCTGGGGACCAACGACTTCCCGGTGAAGGCCAACATGTCCGGACAGCTGCCGGAAGGGGTCACCTTAAAGAGCGTGAAGATCACTCCGGACAGTGTGCGGCTTACGGCGGAACCCAAGGTGCTGGGAGGCATCCGGGAAATCCTTACCGCCCCCATTGTCCTCAACAATGTGACCAGTGATGTGGAACTGAAGATGCCTCTCCAGATCCCGGATCAGGTGCTGGCGGACCAGCACAGCGTCATTGTGGAAATTACCTTGCAGAAAGGAACGGAAAAGCAGGATGGCAGCAAAGCCGACGGAAATCAGAATCAATAACCTGCGGGTGGGGCTGGACAGCCGCCATTCCCTGGTGCAGATCGTAGGGAAGAAATACCATTTGCCGGAAAAAGCCCTCCGGCAGGTGGAAGTGGTCCGGAAGGCCGTGGATGCCCGGCGGAAAAGCAATATCTGCCTGGTATACCATGTGAAGGCCACAGTGGATGTGCCCACAGGGGTGCTCCAGAAGCTCCTCCGGGATCCCCAGGTGACCCTGTGGGAAGAAAAACCGGAACCTCCGGCGGTGTTCGGCACCGAAAAGCTCCAGGGCCGTCCGGTGGTGATCGGCCTGGGGCCGGCAGGCATTGTGGCAACCCTGGAACTGGCCCGGCACGGGTACGCTCCTTTGGTGGTGGAACGGGGCAGGGACCTGTCCCACCGGGTGAAGGACGTGGAACAGTTCTGGAAGACCGGGAAACTGGACCCGGTGAGCAATGTGCAGTTCGGCGCCGGAGGCGCCGGCACCTTTTCTGACGGGAAGCTGACCACCCGGGTCAACGACCCCATTATGGGCCACCTGCTCCGGACTTTTGTGGAAGCCGGGGCGCCCAAAGAGATCCTGACGGAACAGAAGCCCCACGTGGGCACGGACAAGCTGCGGCTTATGGTCACCGGGCTTATCAGCCGGATCAAAAAGGCCGGGGGCCAGATTCGGTATGAGACCCAGGTGACGGACTTCCGGGTGGATCCGGAACAGGGCCTTACGGCGGTGGAACTGAACGGGAAAGAATGGGTGGACACCAACGGGGTGATCCTGGCCTGCGGCCACAGTGCCCGTGACACCTATGAAACCCTGCTGAAACGGTCCGTGCATCTGGAGGCCAAGGCCTTTGCAGTGGGGGTGCGGATCGAGCACGAACAGGCTCTCATCAACCGGGCCCAGTACGGGAAGTTTGCCAATCATCCCCAGCTGGGGGCGGCGGATTATGCTCTGATCTTCCATGACAAGGAAACGGGCCGGGCGGTGTATTCCTTCTGCATGTGCCCGGGGGGCCAGGTGGTGGCCTCTGCTTCGGAACAGGGGGGACTGGTGGTAAACGGCATGAGCCCCTTCAAACGGGATACGGGACTGGCCAACAGCGCCCTGGTGGTCAGCGTGGACCCGGGGGATTTCCCGGCCGGTCCTTTGGGAGGCATGGAATTCCAGCGGAAGTACGAACACCTGGCCTGGAAGGTGAGCCGGGATTACCGGGCCCCGGCCCAGACCAGCCGGAGCTTCCTGGAACGGACTGCTCCGGACCTGAAGGTGAAGTTCCGTCCCAGCTACCGGCCGGGCCTTGTGCCGGCGGACCTGCGGAAGATTTTGCCGGACTTTGTGACGGAATCCCTGGAACATGGGCTGCGGGATTTTGAACGGAAGCTGCCCGGGTTCAGCACCCAGGGGCTGATGATCGGGGTGGAGACCCGGACTTCGGCTCCGGTGCGGATCCTCCGGGGAGAGGACGGCCAGTCGGTGAACTGCCGGGGGCTGTACCCCACCGGAGAAGGGGCCGGCTACGCCGGCGGCATCATGAGCGCCGCCATGGACGGGTACCATCAGGCCAGAAGGCTGATGGGGAGGTTTGGGGTACCCGTCGGGAGTCAGAAGGCTGAAGGTTGAAACCATTGGAAGGAACCAGGCTTCCGGGTTCCTGTGAAGGGAAACGCAGCTGGCGCTGCTAACCCACCACCAGCCTGACGGCTGGTCCCCCGCCCTTGTAAAGGGCGGATATCCGCTGGGGCCTCGACAGTTATACAGTCCGCTCCCATGTGTATGGTGGATAGCCGCTGGGGGCTCGGGTTCATTGCCTAGGCGGCACCAGAGCATGGCCTGTGTGCCACTATCCGCCCTTTTCAAGGGCGTAAGCAGGGAGCATCCGCTTTAGCGGATAGCGAGGTCGCTTATGCCGCAGCTGGGGACCGTTGCGCCTGCGCAATGGTGGTGGGTTAGCAGCCCTTGGGCTGCGTTTTCGTTCAATGCCAAAAGCCCATGGGGTTTGGCTTCCATGGGCTTTCAAAACTGTGCTATAATAAATTGATTGACAGTAATATACAAGGAGATGCTTTTATGGAAAACATCATCATCACCGGGCACAAGAACCCGGATACGGACTCCATCTGCTCTGCCCTGAGCTACACCTGGATCAAGACCCAGCTGGGGGAAAAGGTCACCGCCTGCCGGGCCGGGAAGGTGAACCCGGAAACCCAGTTTGTGCTGGACCACTGGAAAGTGGCGGCTCCGGAACTGGTGGAAAAGGTGGACGAAGGCCAGAAGATCATCCTGGTGGACCACAATGAAATGAGCCAGGCTGTGGACGGGCTGGACAAGGCCAACCTGCTGGAAATCATCGACCATCACCGTCTGGGGGGCATTGTCACCGCCAATCCCCTGTTCGTCCGGATGCAGCCGGTAGGGTGCACTGCCACCATCCTGTACAATGTGGCTGTGGAAAACGGTCTGACCCTGCCCAAGGAAATCGCCGGGCTGCTGTTCTCCGCCATCAGCTCTGACACCCTGTACTTCAAGTCTCCCACCACCACGGAAAAGGACAAGGAAGCTGCCGGTGCCCTGGCCAAGATCGCGAAAATCGCTGATCCCCAGGCCTATGCCCTGGAAATGCTCCAGGCCGGTTCCGCCATCAACTCCATGAGTGCGGAAGAAATCTGCCATGGGGACATGAAGGAATTCGACTTCCCTCAGGGGAAAGTCACTGTGGCCCAGGTGAACGTGATGAACGGGGAAGCTGCCAAAGCCAAATGGCCGGAACTCCAGAAAGCCCTCCAGGCCATGGTGGACGGAGGAGAAGCGGACACCACCCTGCTGATGGTCACCGACATTATGGATGAAGTCACCGAGCTGCTGTGGGCCGGCAAGAACAAGGACATCCTGGACAAGGCCTTCGGGAAGGCTGAAGCCGACGGCCATTACCACCTGCCCAAGGTACTGTCCCGGAAGAAACAGATCGTACCGCCTCTGACCGACGCGTTTAAGGGGTAAAGAGCGTGAAGGTGCTGCACAAAAAGCGTGCAGCACCTTTTTTGTCAATGGTCAATACCACCTACCACCTACCCACCTACCCATCAATATATCCTATACCGTACCCCGTTTTTTCGTATTTTTCCCTTTATCCCATCTGTGGTATGATACATACAGTACATAGTGCTGTCTTTGTTTGGGAAAGGAGAATATGATATGGCGGATAAAATCAAGATGACCACCCCTCTGGTGGAAATGGACGGGGATGAAATGACCCGGATCCTTTGGAAGATGATCAAGGATATCCTGATCCTTCCTTATGTGGACCTGAAAACGGAATATTACGACCTGGGCATGAAGCACCGGGATGATACAGATGACCAGGTGACTATCGATTCAGCCCTGGCAACGAAAAAGTATGGGGTGGCGGTGAAATGCGCCACCATTACGGCCAATGCGGCCCGGGTGAAGGAATACAACCTGAAGAAAATGTGGGCCAGCCCCAACGGTACCATCCGGGCCATTTTGGACGGGACGGTGTTCCGGAAGCCCATTATGGTGAAGGGCATCCGGCCTCTGATCCCCACCTGGGAAAAGCCCATTACCATTGCCCGGCACGCCTACGGGGACATTTACAAGAACACGGAAATCCGGGTGGAGAGCCCGGCCAAGGCGGAACTGGTGGTTACCGGAGCGGACGGGAAGGTGACCCGCCGGACCATTATGGACTTCCCGGATGCCGGGATCGTCCAGGGAGTCTACAATACGGACAAGTCCATCAGCAATTTTGCCCGGTCCTGCTTCAACTATGCCCTGGAACAGAAGGAAGACCTGTGGTTTGCCACCAAAGACACGGTGTCCAAGATCTATGACCACCGGTTCAAGGATATTTTCCAGGATATCTACGACCGGGAATACAAGGAAAAGTTCGAAGCCGCCGGCATCGAATATTTCTACACCCTCATCGACGACGTGGTGGCCCGGGTGGTCCGGTCCAAAGGGGGCATGATCTGGGCCTGCAAGAACTACGACGGGGACGTGATGAGCGACATGATGGCCACCGCCTTCGGGAGCCTGGCCATGATGACTTCCGTGCTGGTGTCCCCGGACGGCTGCTATGAATACGAAGCGGCCCACGGCACGGTACAGCGCCACTATTACCGGTACCTGAAAGGGGAAAAGACCTCCACCAACCCGGTGGCCACCCTGTTTGCCTGGACCGGGGCCCTGCGGAAACGGGGCCAGCTGGACCAGCTGCCGGACCTGGTGGATTTTGCCGACCGGCTGGAAAAAGCCACCATCCAGACCCTTGAAGAAGGGATCATGACCGGGGATCTGGTAGCTGTATCCACCCTGCCGGATAAAAAGAAGGTCAACAGCGAAGAATTCCTGGAAGCCATCCGGGAGAGGATGTAAGGAAGGGGGTGTTGCACGTTATGTGCAACACCCCCTAGCTGTAGAGCCGCATAGCGGCTCAAGTCTGGAGTCTGAAGTCTGGAGCCGAATGTTAAATTTGCATGCAAATTTTTGAATATGTAGAACCTTAGGTCGAAATGATTTCTCAGCTTGATTTCAATTCTGGTTTTACAGAATCAAAAGGATCCGTCCAGCTAGACGGATCCTCTCCTGAGGCTTCCGACTTCGGACTCCTGACTTCAGACTAAAGGGGCTGTTGCGCATGCAACGGCCCCTTTTTCAATAGGCCCTTTTCCCGTACACCGGGTGTTCTGTGGGCTTCAGGGTCAGGCGCTTGGCCAGTTCCACGGCCTCTTCCAGGTGCAGGTCGGTTTTGTTCCCGTGCTCTTCGAAGATGCACATGGGGTTGTCGGCGCCGATTTCGCTGCCGGGCATATACAGGTACTGGTCGTTGTCCCGGTCGCCCAGGATGATGCCGGCACGGAGTTCTTCGGACATAATGACGGACATGATGATGTCCTCCTTTCAGGATAATCAAGGGAAGCGGGAAGGGGGGACCGGGCGGTGCATAAAGGCGGGC
The DNA here is from genome assembly GCF_057597765.1 of Acidaminococcus sp. Taxonomy (NCBI): domain Bacteria; kingdom Bacillati; phylum Bacillota; class Negativicutes; order Acidaminococcales; family Acidaminococcaceae; genus Acidaminococcus; species Acidaminococcus sp. The sequence continues at coordinate 22,831 of NZ_DBMBXK010000004.1, forward strand.
CGCCCGGCGTGGGGCCCCTACGGGTGTCGTTTCTCATTCTAACAGCCCTGCCATTCCCTGACAAGGGATTCTTTGGTATAATGGTGGGGTAGATTTGCAGGAAAGGGATGTGAGAGTATGAACAGACCTATTGCCAGTATCGATGTGGGACGGGCGGCTTTGCGGATGGCGCTGACGGCCACCCGGGAAGAAGAGGACCGGCTGAAGGAGCGGCTCCGGGAACAGGGGTTCCGGGCGGCGGCTGTAGATTTTGGAGGAGAGTTCCTGCCTTCCATCAAGAAAATCGTGGAACGGGCGGTGGTGGCCTCGGAACGGCAGAACATCGTCACCGACACCCATGTGGGAGCAGGCACGGTGGCCGGGGCAGCCCATGAAGCCCTGGAACAGATGATGGACAAGGCCATCGGCTTCAATGTAGGGGGCAAGATCGGAGTGGCCCGGTACGGGGAGCACCTTTGTGTGGCGGTGTACATGAGTGTGGGGGTCCTGAACCTGAATGAACTGGGCGTGGGGCTGGCTCACCGGAGCCTGGCAGGCATCGATTGAAAAAAGCCTGGGAAAGTGAAAAAAAGTTGTTGACATTTTTCGCTTTCCTATGCTAGAATAAGTGAGTCGTCGGATGGCGGCAAGGTAATATGGTGGATATGGTGAAGCGGTTAACACACCGGATTGTGGCTCCGGCACGCGTGGGTTCGATCCCCACTATCCACCCCACCTTTTTTTTTACCTTTTTGGGGCATAGCCAAGTCGGTAAGGCACGGGACTTTGACTCCCGCATGCGTTGGTTCGAGTCCAGCTGCCCCAGCCAAGTGATTCACTAGCTCAGTTGGTAGAGCACCTGACTTTTAATCAGGGTGTCCCGGGTTCGAGTCCCGGGTGGATCACCATTTTTTTATACCCAAATGCGGCTGTGGCGGAATTGGCAGACGCGCCAGATTTAGGATCTGGTGTCCAAGACGTGCAGGTTCAAGCCCTGTCAGCCGCACCAATATCATAAAAAAAGAAAGACTGTTGCGTTGGCAACAGCCTTTTTTTTTATTCCAGCGATTCAAAATAGGAGAATCTCCATCCCTTCAGGGTCTTTACATAGGGGAAAATGGTCTTTCTGGTTTCCACTATGTTGGTTTTGCCGTGGGCCGGGTCTTCCATCATGGGAGTGGATACTTCCAGGTTGATCCGGGTGGGGGATTCCCGCACGATGTTGATGGTGGAGGTCCCTTTCCGCAGGTCCCGGGCTTTGGCACTGGGAGCCACGTACAGTTTTCCGTCGAATTCCCGGTACATCCGGCTGTCACTGATGATGAAACCGGCCAGGGCTTCAGTGAAGCATTGGTTGACCTTGGCCTTTAGGGCCATCATGTTGGGGTAGTTCTTGTCAGCCACTGTGTAGTAGATCATGTACCCGGTGTCTTTTTCCCCTTTGCCGTCAGTTTTCAGGGGATGATGTTCGAACCATTCATAGACGGTGTTGGCTTCCTGGAAGGCCTGGATCACTTCCTGATCCGTAGGGGCTTCCGGGGAGGCAAAAGCGGTGAAGATTCCGCTGACCACCAGGATGGCAGTGAGGAACAAAGAACGCAGTATTTTCATGGAATGCACTCTCCTTCTGTTTGGTCCTTTTATTGTATCATAGTTTGGCAGGATGTGGTATCATCTTCCCTGTGGGGGACAATCGGTCAACGGTCAGCGGCGGTCGGAAGCCGGCGAGGCTGGCTTTGAACAACGACGGACGATGAGCGATGAACGATCCACGATAAACGATGAACGAAACCAAGGAGTGTGCGTAACGTGAAATATCAGGCGGTGGTGTTTGATCTGGACGGGACCCTGCTGGATACCCTGACGGATTTGTGGAACAGCGTGAACGAGGCCTGCCGGGAATACGGCTGTGCCCCCAGGACCAGGCTCCAGGTGCGCCGGGCCCTGGGAAACGGCCTGGAGAACCTGCTGCGGAAATCCCTGCCCCAGGAGGACGAGAACAAATTCCAGCGGGTGTTCCAGGATTTCCGGGCCTATTACCTGAAGCACTGCAATGAGGCCACCCGGCCCTATGATGGGATCCCGGAACTGCTGAAAGACCTCCAGGCCCTGGGGGTGAAGCTGGCCATTGTGTCCAACAAGGCCCATCCGGCGGTGCTGTCTCTCCGGGACCGGTATTTCCCGGAAACCATGAAAGTGGCCATGGGAGAAAGCCAGGGAGTCCGCCGGAAGCCGGCTCCGGATACGGTGGTCCGGGCCCTGGAGGAACTGGGGATCCCCAAAGACCAGGCGGTGTATGTGGGGGATTCAGAAGTGGACAAAATGACGGCGGACAATGTGGGGATGGACTGCTTCCTGGTGACCTGGGGGTTCCGGGACCGGGACGAACTGGCGGCCCTCCGGCCCACTGCCCTCATCGACCGACCGGAACAAATCCTGGAGAAAATAAAGGGATAGGGAAAACACTGGACAATATAGGGTTCAGGCGGTATAATACAGATAAAAGAGCAACCCTCCGATGTGCGAGTCGAATTCCATATGTTTTGAGCCAACACTCTCTATAAGGGAGCCCGTGAACTCCGGCCGTTGATGATATGCCCTTTCGAGGGGACATCAGATATGACAGGGAGGGCACCCACCTGCTTAGGCAGGTTCAAAACTCGGAATTGGTACGGCATTGTAGGGCTCTTTCTTTTTTTATACCAAAATAAAGGAGCCGTGAACGCGGATGCTCATCCAGATTTTCCTGGTGGTCCTGCTGGACCGGATCACCAAATTTTTCATTACCCATACCATGACCGTCGGCATGAGCTTCCCGGTGATTCCCGGGGTGGTGAGCTGCACCTATGTGCTGAACCCGGGGGCGGCTTTTGGCCTGCTGGAATACCAGCGGGTTTTCTTTGTGGTGATCACCCTTCTGGCGGCAGGCGCCGTCTTCTATTTCCGGGACCACATCCACCGGGAGGGACCCAAGGCCCGGCTGGGGACGGGACTGTTCCTGGGAGGCGCCCTGGGGAACCTGATCGACCGGATCGCCACCGGGTATGTGATCGATTTTGTGGACTTTCATTTCTGGCCGGTGTTCAACGTGGCCGATATCTTTATCTGTGTGGGAGTGGGGCTGATCGTATGGAGTATGCTGGAGAACGAAACCGGGAAAACCCGGCAACCGGAACCCAAGGACAAACCGGGGACGGGAGCCGTCTGATCGTAACGGAACCGGCGGGGCCGGAAGAAAAGGGCCTCCGAACCGACGTGTTCCTGGCCGCCCGGCTGGACTGCACCCGGTCCGCCGTCCAGCATGACATCCAGGAAGGCCGGGTGACCCGGCAGGGGAAACCGGCCAAGGCCAATACCAAAGTGAAAGAAGGGGACGTGTTCCAGGTGCTGGTGCCCCCGCCGGTGGATCTGGCGGCCAAACCGGAGAACATCCCCCTGGACATCCTCTACGAAGATGAGGATGTAATCGTGGTGAACAAGCCCCGGGGGATGGTGGTCCACCCGGCGGCGGGGAACCCGGACGGGACGCTGGTGAACGCCCTGCTGTACCACTGCAGGGACCTTTCCGGGATCAACGGGGTGATCCGGCCGGGGATCGTCCACCGGCTGGACAAGGACACCAGCGGGGTGATGATCTGCGCCAAGAACGATTTGGCCCACCAGTCCCTGGCGGAGCAGATCCAGAAAAAGGAAGCCAAACGGACCTACTTGGCCATTGTCCGGGGGAACGTGAAAGAGGACCATGGGCATATCGAGACCCAGCTGGACCGGGATCCCCGGGACCGGAAGAAGATGGCGGTGGTGCCCTCAGGGGGCCGCTGGGCGGCTACTGATTATGAGGTGCTGGAGCGGTACGGGAAATTCACCGTGGTCCGCTGCCGGCTCCTGACCGGGCGGACCCATCAGATCCGGGTCCACATGACCTATATCGGCCACCCTCTGGTGGGGGATCCCAAATACGCCCCCCAGAAGACCTGCTTTTCCATCAGCGGACAGGCCCTCCATTCGGAGCAGCTGACCTTCCGCCATCCCCGGAACGGAGAGTGGATGACCTTCACTGCCCCGGTGCCGGCTGATATGCAGACCATCCTGACCCGTCTCCGGAACGGGCAGTTCCATTGACAAGGAGGAAGTAACATGAGCGTTTCTGTGAAGAAAAAAACCATTATGGATGCCGATGCCATGCGCCGGGCCCTGGTCCGGATCTCCCATGAGATCGTGGAACGGAACAAAGGGGTGGACAATGTGGCCCTGGTGGGGATCCGTACCCGGGGGGTGCCTCTGGCCAACCGGCTGGGGCAGGAAATCGAAGCCATCGAGGGCGTGAAGCTGCCGGTGGGCTCCCTGGACATCACCCTGTACCGGGACGATCTGTCCACCCTGGGGTACAACCCGGTGATCAGTGAAACGGACATCGATTTCGACCTGAACGGAAAGACGGTGATCCTGGTGGACGATGTGCTGTTCACCGGCCGGACCATCCGCAGCGCCCTGGACGCCCTGATCGACATGGGCCGGCCCAAGGCCATCCAGCTGGCGGTGATGGTGGACCGGGGCCACAAGGAACTGCCCATCCGGGCGGACTATGTGGGGAAGAACGTGCCCACCAGCAACAGTGAGACCGTGGATGTGTCCCTGACGGAAATCGACGGCAGCGACGAAGTGGCCCTGTCCGACATCCAGGGATAAGAAGGGACTGCCGTGCGTTTAAAAAGTTTCTCAGCCCATGGGTTCAAATCCTTTGCAGACAAAGTAAATATCGAATTCGAGCCGGGGATCACCGCCATTGTGGGCCCCAACGGCAGCGGCAAAAGCAATATCTCCGACGCCATCCGGTGGGTCATGGGGGAACAGAGCGTAAAGTACCTCCGGGGCACCAAAATGGAGGACGTGATCTTCGCCGGCAGCAGCGGCCGCCGTCCCATGGGCATGGCGGAAGTGGACCTGGTGTTCGACAACACGGACCACACCCTGCCGGTGGATTTCGACGAGGTGAGCCTCCAGCGCCGGGTGTTCCGGAGCGGGGACAGCGAATATTCCATCAACGGGAAGAACTGCCGGCTGAAGGACGTGGTGTCCCTTCTGGCGGATACCGGGCTGGGACGGGGGTCCCTGTCCATCATCGGTCAGAACAAGATCGACGAGATCCTCAACAGCCGTCCGGAAGACCGGCGGGCCATTTTCGAGGAAGCGGCGGGGATCGCCAAGTACCGGATCCGGAAGAAGGAAGCCCTCCGGAAACTGGACGACACGGCGGCCAACCTGCTGCGGATCCACGATATCCAGAGCGAGATCGAAAACCAGCTGGTGCCCCTGGAAGCAGCAGCGGAAAAAGCCCGGCAGTATGAAGCCATCAGCGCCCGGCTCCGGCAGGTGAAGGTGACCCGGCTGCTGGGCCAGCTGGCTTCTCTGGAAAAAGAAAAGGCCCGGCTCACGGAAAAACTCACCCTGCTGGAAACCCATCTGAAGGAACTGGCGGAACTGTCCGGGGCCCTGGGCAAACAGCAGGAAGCCCTGGAACAGCGGCTCCAGGAACGGGAAAACGCCTACAGCGCCTACCAGGAACAGATCCTGGCCCGGGAAAAGGAAGCCGCCGGGTACCGGAGCCAGAAGGCGGTCCAGGAGGAACGGATCCAGCAGAGCCGGAACCGGATGGACCAATTGGCCAAAAACCGGTCCGCCCTGGAAGAGGAACTGGCCCGGAACCAGGAGAACCTGGACCTGGTGACGGAGGAATACGACCGGCTGGAAGAAACCCAGTACCGGGCCAAAAAGCGCCTGGAAAGCGCCGCCGCTGAAAAGGAGACCCTGACGGAAACCGTCCGCCAGGGGGAAGAAAAACTGAAGGCCTGGCAGGAACAGGCCTTTGACAGCATGCGGACCCTGGTGATGACCCGGAACAAACTGGCAGGGGTCCGCCAGGAACAGGACCGGATCCACCGGCAGCAGGAAAGCCTGAAGGAAAAGGTCCGGGAGGCGGAAGAGGCTCTCCAGGAAGTGACCGCCGCCCTCCAGGGGGAAAAGGACAGCCTGGAAACCCTGGAAGACCGGAAACAGCAGCTGGAAGAAACCGCCCGGCAGCTGAACGGGGCCCTGGAACAGAGCATCCGGGCCTACCGGGAACAGGAAGGGGCCCTGGAACAGAACCGGCGGACCCTGAACCAGAAAAAGGCACGGCTCCAGGTGCTGGCCGCCATGGAGCGGGAGCATGAAGGGTTCAGCAAAGGGGTCCGGACGGTGCTGGAGGCCCGGGCACCCTTCCGGGAAAGAATCTGCGGTGTGGTGGCGGAGCTGTTCACTGTGGAGGATGCCTATGTGACGGCCCTGGAAACCGCCCTGGGAGGTGCCCTCCAGAACATCATCACCCAGGATGCCCCCACGGCCCAGGCAGCCATTGCCCATCTGAAAAAGGTCCAGGGGGGACGGGCCACCTTCCTGCCTCTGGATACCCTCCGGCCCCGGGCCCTGGGCGCCCGGGAAAAAGCGGCCCTGGGATGTCCGGGGATCATCGGCATCGCCGGGGATCTGGTCCGGTGCGATCCTGCCCTCCAGCCGGCGGTCCGGTTCCTGCTGGGACAGGTGCTGGTGGCGGACAATCTGGACCATGCCCTGGCAGCGGCCCGGAAGGCGGATATGCGGGTGCGGATCGTGACCCTGGAAGGGGACGTGGTCTACGCCGGAGGCTCCCTCAGCGGGGGCCAGAAACAGCAGGGGAAAAGCTTCCTGTCCCGGAAGCAGGAGATCCGCCGTCTTACGGAAGAAACAGTCCAGCTGGAAACCGCCGGGAAGGAGTTCCAACAGGCTCTGGACGGCCTGGCGGACAAGGGACGCCGGGTAAAGGAGAAGCGCCAGGAGGCCCTGGATGCCCTCCAGAAAATCGCAGTGGAAAAGGCCGGGGCGTCCGCCCGGGTCCAGCAGGAAGAAACCCAGAAAAAACGCCAGCAGGAGAACCTGGAACTGCTCCTGGCGGAAAAACGCCAGGGGGCGGAGGCTTTTCTGGAACTCCAGCAGCAGGTGAAGGAACTGGCACCCCAGGTGGAACAACTGGAAAATGCCGATGTGGAAGGGAAAAAAGCGGCCCAGGCCCTCAGCGACGGGCTGGTGGAACAGCGGACGAAACTGGAAGGGGCCGCCCGCCGGCACCAGGATGCCCTGATTGCCGTAAATGCCGGGGAAAGCCAGCTCCAGGCCCTGAACGACCGGATCCAGTCCATGGACCGGATGGGCCAGAAAACCCAGGAAGAGATCACCCGGGGAGAAGAGGAATCCCGGCAGCTGGAACAGACCATCGGCAGCTGTGAAAAGGCCCTGGATAAACTGGGCGGGCAGATTTCCGCCCTGGAACAGGAACTGGCCGGCAGCGACGGGGCCCGGCAGAAATTCCTGGAAGAACGGGAAGCCCTGCTGCAGAAACGCCAGGAGCTGACCCAGCAGGGGGTGATCTTCCAGGGCCAGGAGGCCAGCCTCCGCCAGAAGATCCACAACAGCGAAATGGACCAGGTAAAGAAGGCGGCAGAAGGGGAACACTGCCGGCAGCAGCTCCAGGAAGCCTACGGGCTCACGGAGGAAACCGCCCGGCAGGAAGCCCTTCCCGATGACCTGCCCGAAGGGGAACTGAAGGAACGGGAAGCCCGGGCGGCCCGGGAACTGGCGGACCTGGGACCGGTGAACCAGGCGGCCCAGGAGGAATACCGGGCGGCCAAAGACCGGTACGACTTTTTGAAGAAGCAGTATGAGGACATGGTCCAGGCCCGGGACCGGCTGGAAACGGTGATCAGCGGCATCAACAGCGACATGACCCGCCGGTTCCGGGAGGCCTTCGCCAAGATCAACGGGTATTTCGCCGACTGTTACGAGAAGCTGTTCGGCGGGGGACGGGCCCGGCTGCGAATCCTGGATGAGAAGAATCTCCTGGAATCGGGCATCGACATCGAGGCCCAGCCACCAGGAAAAAAGATGCGGAACCTGTCCCTGTTTTCCGGGGGAGAACGGGCGCTCACCGTGATCGCCCTGCTCTTTGCCCTGTTGACCTACCAGCCGGCGCCGTTTGTAATTTTGGACGAAATCGACGCCCCTCTGGATGAAACCAACATCGACCGTTTTGCCCAATTCCTGAAAGCATACGGACAGAAGACCCAGTTCATCGTGATCACCCACCGGAAGGGGACCATGGAAGCCGCGGACGTGCTCCACGGTGTCACCATGGAAGAATCCGGGGTGTCCCGGGTGCTGTCTGTGAAATTATCGGAGGTAGCCGAATCATGAGTTTTATGGAACAATTGAAAGACGGGCTCAGCAAGACCCGGAAAAACTTCACCGAACGGATGGAGGACCTGGTGGGGGCCAGTGTGGACCTGGACGAGGACTTCATGGATGAGATGGAGATGATCCTGGTGGCCGGGGACGTGGGGATCAAGACCACGGAAAAGATCATGGCCGCCCTTCGGAAGGCCGCTGCCACCCGGCAGATCAAATCCCCGGCAGAGGCCCTGCCCTTCCTGAAAAACTACATTGCGGACCTGCTGAAGACCAACGGGCCCCGGATGCGGTTCAAAGGCCATCCCTCCATTGTGCTGGTGGTGGGGGTGAACGGGGTGGGGAAGACCACCACCATCGGCAAGCTCAGCAACTATTACCGGCTGATGGGCTACAAGGTGATGATGTGCGCTGCGGACACCTTCCGGGCCGGGGCTACGGAACAGCTCCAGATCTGGGGGAAGAAGGCCCAGGTGGACGTGATCGCCCACGGGGACGGTGCGGACCCGGCGGCAGTGGTGTACGACGGGGTCCAGGCAGCCATTGCCCGGAAGGCGGATGTGCTGTTCGTGGATACCGCCGGACGGCTCCACAACAAAACCAATCTCATGAAGGAGCTGGACAAGATCTACCGGGTGATTCGGAAAGAGATCCCCGACGGGCCTCATGAGACCTTGCTGGTGCTGGACGCCACCACCGGCCAGAACGCCATCAGCCAGGCCAAAATCTTCCTGGAAACCGCCCATGTGACCGGAGTGGTGCTTACCAAGCTGGACGGCACCGCCAAAGGGGGCGTGGTGATCGCCATCAAGGAAGAACTGGGGCTGGATGTAAAGTGGATCGGCGTGGGAGAAGGGATGATGGATTTCCGCCCCTTCGATCCCCAGCAGTTTGTGGAAGCCTTGTTTGAGACAAAAAAAGAGGACTGACGAAAGTCAGTCCTCTTTTTTTGTGTCCGGTCCGAAGAATTCTACTATGGTATGGGCGGCGAAATCGCTGGTCTTGGGATCCGAGAAGGTGTGGTTGGCATTTTCCACCGGGATGAAGGTAATTACGTTGTTTTCTGCAAATTCCCGGGAATCCTCGATGGGGGCCAGCTTGTCCTTGGTCCCGTGGAGAATCAGCATGTCATCGGCCCAGTCAAAGTACTCGTACTTCCGCACATCGGATTTTTCCAGGTCTTCCACGAACTGTTTGTCCATTTTCATTTTCCGTTCGTAGCCTACCTGGACTTCCTTGCCTTTTTCCAGCTTTTCCATTTCTTCCGGGCTCAGGTAGTTCTTCACCAGCTGGGCCATGTGGATCCCCGGGCACCGGAGGGCCACCTTTTTAAAGGGATTCCCCACTTCCGCCATGTATTTCAAGGTCAGGTAGGCCCCGAAGCTGGTGGAGTAGTTGTACAGGGTGGTGGCGTGGAGTTCTTTATGGGCATAGTCCACCACCAGGGTCAGGTAGGTCATGAATTCTTCCAGGACCAACTTCTTCCGGGCATCCGCCCCATGGCAGGGCCAGTCGAACACCAGGGCCCCGTACCCCTTGTACTTGGTAATCAGCTGCTGGGCGAACTTGGCGGCGGAATGGTTCTCCTTGTTGCCCCCGAACCCGTGGGTGCAGATGGCCAGGTTGGGGATGTTCCGGAAGTCCTTCTGGTAGAACAGCTTGCACCGGACGCTCAGGCCGTTTTCATTGATATCGATGTATTTTTCCATTGACAGGCATCCTTTCCTATTGGTCACGGGTATTAGTATAGAACAGATGGGGGACGGGGGCAAGGGGGAGGGGCTGTTGGTTGGCAGCAGCCCCGGTCAGATGACAGTCACTAGTCTCTGGTCTCTAGCGGCAGGAGGGAACCCGCCGGGCGGGCTCCTGGGAACGTATAAAAAGCGGAGGCCGGGACGGGCGGGCCTGCGGCTCGCCCCTACGGCGTTGCTGTCGGATGTTGAGTACAACGGTCACAGGAACGGATTTTTTGACAACCCCGTTTCTCTGATTTTCTGTTGCATCTCTGACCCCAACGTGGTAGGGGCTTCCCGAAGGGAAGCCCATCCCGGCCGGAGGGTTTCACGTTCAAAGGCAGATGCGGCAGCATCTGGCATCCGAAACGATGAACGACTCACGATGAACCAAAAGACCGCCGGATTTTCCGGCGGCCTTTTCCAACCTATTCACGCAGCAGATGGATAATTGATTACTGCAATTTCGGTCAGTGAATTTTTGACCTGGTCGACAAGTTGTTCCAGACGGGCGGCCACTTCATCAGAATAAGAAACTTCACCACATTGTGTACAAACTTGAGAGGGTACGTTCTTGACAATAACAATGCAGTTTCCCAAATCGACCATGAAGGTTGTCAGTTTATTTTCAAGGGTTCCTTTGCATAAAAAACATTTCATTTCAGACTACTCCTTTCTGTGAGAGAAAGTATCATCCCATTGCAACGGGTCAGGCCTATAGGCAGTGATAATCCAGAGAATACCATCTCCAACTCCGCAAACAATATGCAGAGGCCCACTTTTCAAGGCAAGACTTAAAATTAGACAGCTGGGATAGGGAAAGTCGTCAGGGTAATATTCAATCACTTTTCCTGAGGCAATGGCATTTTTAACATCTTCCCGAGATATGTTGCGTTTGATTAGACGCTGCATTACATGATTTGTCCATTGTATTTTACCTTGATGACATAATGACTGTATGAGTTCTATGGTCAGCATCTTTTTATTCCCTTCTGTTATTTTTAATATTATAACATGGATCGGAACAGAATGAGTTTGTAACCTGAAGAAGGGAACAGGGCCGCTTTTCCGTCTCACGTCTCACGCCGATGGAAATCATCTGCCGGGGGCAGGTGGTCATGAGCTGACAGTCACTAGTCTCTAGTCTCTAGCGGCAGGAGGGAAACCACGGGGCGGGTTCCTGGGAACGTATAAAAACGGCGGCCGGGACGGGCGTGCCTGGGGCCCGCCCCTACGGCGTTGGGGTCAGAGGTTGGATAGAAGGATCAGGGAAACGGATTTTTCGATGAGTCCGTTTCCCTGATTTTTTTCATTGGCGCTTTGATATCAACGTGGTAGGGGCTGCCGGGACGTGAAGTACAGTCCGGTCCGTTGGGGCCGGAAGGCTTTTTCCATACAAAAAGAACCCGCCCAAACAGGGCGGGTTCTTACCTTCGGCCGCTGCCGTTGACAGCTGACCGTTGACCGGGCTGCTGCTTCGCAGCACACCTTATTCTTTCGCCGGAAACAGTTTCGTCAGGCCCCATGTCAGGCCGGCGAACAGGGCCATGACCACGAACAGGGTGGGGTAGGCGATGACGAGAAGCTGCAGGGCTGCGGTTACGGAATCCATGTTTCTGCCTCCTTTACATTAACACCGGGATCAGGGCCATGGCCAGGCCGCCGGCTACCACGCTGGCCACCTGTCCGGCCACGTTCACTCCGATGGCGGACTGGATGATGAAGTTGGTGGGATCTTCCTTCAGGGCCATCCGGGCGATGACCCGGCCGGAGATGGGGAAGGCGGAAATGCCGCAGGCCCCGATCATGGGATTGATCTTCTTTTTCAGGAACAGGTTGGCTATTTTGGCGAACAGCAGGCCTCCCACCGTATCGAAGATGAAGGCTACCGCACCCAGGGCCAGGATCTTCAGCACCTGGAGGGTCAGGATGTTTTCCGCGGTCATGGTGGCTCCTACGGTGATCCCCAGGAGCAGGGTCACCAGGTTGGTCAGTTCATTCTGGGCACAGTTGGACAGGCTGTCGCAGCAGCCGGACACTTTCAGCAGGTTCCCGAACATCAGGGCTCCGATGAGGGGTACGGAAATGGGAGCGATGATCCCGGCGATCAGGGTGACCATGAGAGGGAACAGGAACAGGGCTGTCTGGGATACGGGCTTTTCTTCGTGATAGGGCATCCGGATCCGCCGTTCTTCTTTGGTGGTCAGCAGCTTCACCACAGGAGGCTGGATAATGGGCACCAGGGACATGTAGCAGAAGGCGGTGACGGTAAGGGGAGCCAGCATCTCGGTGGCGAATTTCTGGGCCACGAAAATGGTGGTGGGGCCGTCAGCAGCGCCGATGATCCCGATGGAAGCGGCTTCGTTGAAGGGGAAGCCCACCAGGGTGGCGCAGAGAGTGGCGGCGAAGATCCCCAGGTGGGCGGCGGCTGCGAACAGCATCATGTAGGGAGCCCGGATCAGGGGAGTGAAGTCGCACATGGCGCCGATGCCGATGAAGATCAGCACCGGGAACAGTTCGTTGGCGATGCCCATGTTGTACAGTACGGTAAGGAAGCCCGGTTCACCGCCCCCGGTGGGCATGACGGCAAAATGGCCGGGGATGTTGGCCAGGATGCAGCCCACCCCCATGGGGAAAAGGAGCACCGGCTCGTAGCCCTTCCGGACCCCCAGCCAGATCAGGATGGCCCCGATGGCCAGCATGACCCAGATGGTCCAGTCGCCCATGGCGAAGACCCCGGAAAACAGTTCCTGCAGTACTTGGCTTGCGTTTGACATACAATCACCTCATTGTAGAATGTGCCAGGTAGAACACCAAAAAAGAGGACCGGACATTTTTCAATGCCAGGTCCTCATGATCCCTCCTGCCCCTGTGCCATACGCAGGAAGGTTTTATCCATTTGTATGTGGGTATTATAGCGTATTTTGAGGGGGAGCGCAAGGGGGAAGTGTGGTATAATAGGATTCGAATCTGGAGGCGGTGCCTCCTACTACAGGGGAGTGACAGAAATGGATTTCAAGGAAGTTATGGAAAATGCCAGAAAATGTCTGGGTAAATGCAAGGGCTGCCCGGTGTGCAACGGGGTTGCCTGCCGGAACACCATTCCCGGCCCCGGGGCCAAAGGAGTGGGGGATACGGCCATTCGGAACTATGCCAAATGGCAGGACATCCGTGTGGTGATGGATACCCTTTGCGAAAAACGGCCGGTGGACACTTCCATCGAACTGTTCGGACGGACCTTCAAATATCCTATTTTCGCCGGGCCGGTGGGAGCTGTGGCCATGCACTACAGCGACAAATACAATGATGTGACCTACAATGCGGAACTGGTGCCCGGGTGCGCGGAAGCGGGCATCGCCGCCTTTACCGGGGACGGGATGGATCCCCAGGTGATGCAGGGAGCCACCGCTGCCATCAAGGCCTGCGGAGGCGTGGGGGTGCCTACGGTGAAACCCTGGAACGCCCAGATGATCGCTGAAAAAATGGACCTGGTGAAACAATCCGGGGCCTTTGCCGTGGCCATGGACGTGGATGCGGCCGGGCTGCCCTTCCTGAAGAATTTCGTCCCCCCTGCGGGCAGCAAATCCGTGGAAGAAATGCAAGCCATCATCAAAGACGCGGGTCTGCCCTTCATCATCAAGGGGATCATGAGCGTGAAGGGGGCCCTGAAGGCCCGGGAAGCCGGTGCTTCTGCCATCGTGGTGTCCAACCATGGGGGCCGGGTGCTGGACCAGAGCCCGGCAACGGCGGAAGTCCTGGAAGAAATCGCCGTAGCCGTAGGCGGCACCATGAAGATCTTTGTGGACGGGGGCATCCGCAGCGGGGTGGATGTGTTCAAGGCCCTGGCCCTGGGGGCTGACGCGGTGCTCATTGCCCGTCCCTTCGTAAACGCGGTCTATGGGGGCGGCAAGGAAGGCGCCAGACTCCTGGCGGACAAACTGGGGGCGGAACTGGCGGACACCATGGAAATGTGCGGCGCCGCTTCCCTGAAGGAAATCTCTTCGGAAATGGTCCGGAAATAAGGTGGAGGGGCTTTGAACCAGATTAGACATTTTTCCCCTTCCCAGCTGATCGCCCTGACTTTCGCCGGGCTGATCCTGGCCGGGGCCCTGCTGCTGATGCTGCCCTTTGCCGGCCGGGAAGGGGCAGGGCTGTCCTTTGTGGACGCTCTCTTCACCGCCACTTCCGCCTCCTGTGTCACCGGCCTTGTGGTGGTGGATACAGGGACGTATTTTTCTACTTTCGGCCAATTGGTGATCATCGCCCTGATCCAGCTGGGGGGCCTGGGACTGGTGCTGTTCGCCACGTTGTTTTCCGTATTGCTGCGGAAAAAGATCGACCTGCAATCCCGGCTGAACATCCAGGCTTCCCTGAACCAGGACGAACTGGATGGGGTGGTGCGGATGAGCCTGCGGATCGCCAAATACACGGCGGTGATCGAAGGGTTCTTCGGCACGGTGCTGGCCTTCCGGTTCTGGCCCCAGTACGGCCTCCGGGGGATCTACTACGGCTACTGGCACGCGGTGTCTGCCTTCTGCAACGCCGGGTTCGACCTGTTCGGCCACTACCAGAGCCTGACGGCTTTTGTGGGGGATCCGGTGGTGAACCTGTCCATCGGCCTGCTGATCATCCTGGGGGGCCTGGGGTTCGCGGTGATGCGGGACGTGCTCCAGAAACGGAACTTCCAGCGGCTGAAGCTCCACAGCAAAATGGTGCTGACAGTGACCGGGCTGCTGATCGCCATCGGGATGATCGGGTTCGCTCTGCTGGAAAGCCGGAATCCTGCCACCCTGGGCAGCCTCAGCACCGGGGATGCCTTCTGGGCCAGCTTCATGCAGTCGGTGAGCCCCCGGACCGCCGGGTTCAACTCCGTGGACCTGAACAGCCTCCGGGTGCCCACCATGATCCTCACCATTTTCCTCATGTTCATCGGGGCATCCCCGGCATCCACCGGGGGCGGCATCAAGACCACCACCTTTGCCCTGCTGCTGCTGAACATCTGGCAGGTGGTCCGGGGCAAAAGCGAATGTGAGATCTTCGGACGGCGGATCGGGGAGGAGACCCTGTTCCAGGCCTTCGCCATCACCAGCCTGTCCCTTCTGTGGGTGGCCTTTGCCACCCTGGCCCTCACCTGCCTGGAGGACACCAGCTTTCTGGCGGCGGCTTTCGAAGTGGTGTCCGCCTATGCCACGGTGGGGCTGTCCACCGGGCTCAGCCAGCATATCGGCACCGCCAGCAAGATCATCCTGATTTTGTCCATGTATGCAGGCCGGGTAGGGTTCATGACCTTCGCCCTGGCCCTGGCGGCCAACAAACCTTCGGGACACATCCATTATCCCAAGGAACATATCATCATCGGTTAGGAGTTATGGGGATATCATGAAAAACAAACAGCAATTTATCGTCTGGGGATTGGGCCGGTTCGGCAGCAGTGTGGCGGAAACCCTCACTGCCCTGGGTCACGAGGTCCTGGGCGTGGACAACAATGAAGATGTGGTGGAAAACATGGCGGACAAACTGACCCATGCGGTGGTCTGCGACGTAATCGACGAAAAGACGGTGAACAGCCTGGGGATCCGGAATTTCGACGTGGGGATCGTGGCCATCGGCACCCTGGAACCCAGCCTGCTGGCCACCATGCTGCTCCGGGAAGCGGGGCTGAAGACCATTGTGGCCAAGGCTTCCAATCCCATCCACGGGAAGATGCTGAAGAAGCTGGGAGCCACCAAGATCATCTATCCGGAACGGGACATGGGACGCCGGGTGGGCCACAACCTGGCCTACACCAATATCCTGGATTTTGTGGAACTGTCCGACAACATCTGCCTGATGGAAGTGAACCTGAGCCCCAAAATGGCTGGGAAAAGCCTGGCGGAAATGGACGTGCGCCGGAAGTACCAGGTGAACGTGGTGGCCATCAAACACCAGGACGGCTCCACGGAAATGACCCTGGAACCCACCAAGCCCCTTGCGGAAGGGGACCTTTTGGTGGTCATCGGCAGCCGGAAAAGTGTGGAAGCCCTGGAGGACGGCATATGATCAGTACCCTGACATCGTTGAAGAATGACCTGGTGAAGCGGGCGGCTTCCCTGAAAATGAAAAAATACCGCCAGAAGGAAGGCCTGTTCCTGCTGGAAGGGAAACGGGCAGTGGAAGAAGCCCTGGCTTCCCAATGGAATATCCGGGCCCTGTTCTTTACCCGGCTGCCGGAAGGCTGGGAACAAAAGGCGGAAGAAAGCAGCCTGCCCTGGTATGAAGTGCCCCTGCCGGTGCTCCAGAAGATCACCGCCACCGAAGACCCTCAGAGTGTGGCGGCCCTGGTGGAGATCCGGCCCCGGGACCTGGGGGATTTTGCCCCGGACCGGGGATTCGTGCTGGTGCTGGACCAGATCCGGGACCCGGGGAACCTGGGGACGTTGATCCGCACTGCCGATGCCCTGGGGGCCGCCGGGGTGGTGCTGCTGAAGGATACGGCGGACCTGTACAATCCCAAGGTGGTCCGGTCCACCATGGGGTCCCTGTTCCACCTGCCGGTGCTTACCGGGGTGGAGCCGGCGGACCTGGAAACCTGGTGCCGGAAAAACGGATACGCCCTGTGGGCCACGGCCCTGGAAGGGGCGGAAGACATGACGAAGCTCCAGTGGCCGGCCAAGACCGCCCTGGTGCTGGGCAGCGAGGCGGAAGGGGTGTCCCCGGAGCTCCTCAAAGCCGCGGACCAGAAGGTGAAGATCCCCATGGCCGGCCAGGCGGAAAGCCTGAACGTGGCTGTAGCCGGGGGCATCGTAATGTTCCAGGCGGCCCGCTCCTTTTCCAGTTGACCACCGGGTCTAAGAAGTGTATAATAAACACGAATTTCAAACCAACAGGCGATGACAGAGACAGTACGCTTCTGGCTGGTACAGCGATCCGGGGAGGGTGGGAGCCCGGACAGGAGGCCTTTTGCGGAAGATCACTCTGGAGCCGGTCTTTGAACCAGCAGTAGGGGACCCGGGTTATGACCGTTATCCCATACAAGAGTGGCAGCAAAGCTGTCATGAGGGTGGTACCACGGGCCCTTTTGTCCCGTCCCTTTCGGGGGACGGGATTTATTTTTTTGGAGGTGTGCAAGAGTGAGCAAGAAAGACGACAAGTACGCAGCAACCCTGAATCTTCCGGAAACGGAATTCCCCATGCGGGCAGGGCTGCCCAAACGGGAACCGGATTTCCTGGATTTCTGGTATAAAAATGATATCTATGGAGAAAAACAGAAGCTCCATGCAGGCCACAAGAAGTTCGTCCTCCACGACGGACCTCCCTACGCCAACGGCAAGATCCACATGGGCCATGCCCTGAACAAGGTCCTGAAGGACATCATCATCAAATACAAATACGCCCAGGGCTATGACACCCCCTACGTCCCCGGCTGGGATACCCACGGCATGCCCATCGAACATGCCTGCCTGAAGGCCACCGGGGTGGACCGTCACAAGCTGTCCCCGGTGGAACTGCGGAAAATGTGCCGGGAATATGCCCTCCAGTGGATCGACACCCAGCGGAAGGACTTCAAACGGCTGGGTGTGCTGGGCGACTGGGACCATCCCTATGTAACCCTGGATCCTCATTTCGAAGCGGAACAGATCCGGGTGTTCGGCACCATGGCCAACAAGGGCTACATCTATAAAGGGAAGAAGACCGTATACTGGTGCCCTCACTGCGAAACTGCCCTGGCCGAAGCGGAAATCGAATACGCCGACCAGAAGACGCCCACCATTTTCGTGAAGATGCCGCTGGTAAAAGACAACGGGCTGACTCCGGAAGCCGCCAAGGGCAAAAAAGCTTATATGGTGATTTGGACCACTACCCCCTGGACCATTCCTGCCAACGTGGCTGTGGCCCTGAACCCGGACTTTGACTATGCCTGGGTGGAATACAACGGGGAAGTGCTGATCATGGCCGCCGATATGGTGGACAAAGTGGCCCAGGAATGCGGGGTGGAATTCGGCCCTGTGCTGGGGACCACCAAAGGCCGTGCCTTTGAATATGCGGAATGCGAACATCCCTTCCCGGAATACAACCACCGGAAATCCCTGGTGGTGCTGGCTGACTATGTGGACAAGGAAGCCGGTTCCGGCTGCGTCCATACGGCTCCCGGCCATGGGGACGTGGACTATCTCACCGGTCTGAAATACAAGCTGCCCATCCTGTGCCCGGTGGACCAGAAGGGCTGCTTCACTGAAGAAGCCGGGGAACTGTTCCAAGGCAAGTTCGTCTTTGACAGCAACGGCTTGGTGATCAAACATCTGGCGGAACAGAACGCCATCCTGGGCAAAAAGACCATCCATCACCAGTACGCCCACTGCTGGCGCTGCAAGAACCCCATTATCTTCCGGGCTTCCGAGCAGTGGTTCGCTTCCGTGGACGGGTTCCGGGATGAAGCCCTGAAGGCCATTTCCGAAGACGTCCAGTGGATCCCCAGCTGGGGGGAATCCCGGATCCACAACATGGTGGCCGACCGGCATGACTGGTGCATTTCCCGGCAGAGAGTCTGGGGCGTGCCCATTCCCATCTTCTACTGCGAAGACTGCGGGGAACCTCTGATCAACGAAGACACGGTGGAAAAGATCGCCACCATTTTCGATAAAGAAGGCAGCGACGCCTGGTGGAACCACACCGCCGAAGAACTGCTGCCGGAAGGGACCAAATGCCCCAAATGCGGGGGCACCCACTTCCGGAAGGAAAAGGACATCATGGACGTGTGGTTCGACAGCGGCTCCTCCCACATGGGGGTATGCAAGCGCCGTCCGGAACTGAGCTGGCCCGCGGACATGTACCTGGAAGGCAGTGACCAGCACAGAGGCTGGTTCCAGAGCTCCCTTCTGACCAGTGTGGCCGTCACCGGCAAGGCTCCCTACCGGAGCGTGCTGACCCACGGCTATGTGCTGGACGGGGAAGGCCGGAAAATGTCCAAATCCTTGGGGAACGTGGTGGTGCCCCAGGAAGTCATCGATCAGTACGGAGCGGATATCGTCCGGCTGTGGGCGGCTTCTTCCGACTACAAGCAGGATGTGCGGATCTCCCCGGTGATCCTGAAGCAGCTGGCGGAAGCCTACCGGAAAGTCCGGAACACCATCCGGTACATCCTGGGGAACACCCATGATTTCGATTATGAAACCCAGAAGGTGGCCTTTGCCGACATGGAAGAACTGGACCAGTGGGCCCTCATGCGCTTCGAAGCCCTGAAGAAGGACGTGACCGAAGCCTATGAAACCTACGACTTCCACGTGCTGTTCCATGCCATCCACGATTTCTGCACCGTGGACATGAGCTCCTTCTATCTGGACATCATCAAAGACCGTCTGTACACCAGTCGGAAGGACAGCAAGGCCCGCCGGTCCGCCCAGACCGCCATGACCCAGATCCTCCGGGAACTGATGGTGATGCTGATGCCGGTGCTGAGCTTCACCATGGAAGAAGTGTACCAGTATATGAACAAACCGGCTGATGCTCCCCAGAGCGTGCAGATGCTGCCCTGGCCCCAGGCCCATCCGGAATATGTGAAGGAAGACCTGAAGGCCAAATGGGATGCCTTCATCGCCATCCGGGGTGAAATCACCAAGGTGCTGGAAGGGGCCCGCCGGGCCAAGACCATCGGCCATTCCCTGGATGCCAAGGTGGAACTGTTCGCCACCGGGGATGCCCTGGCGGAACTGAAGGCCGTGGAAAAGGATCTGCCGGCGCTCCTGATCGTGTCCCAGGCGGAAGTCCACGAAGGGCTCACCGACGCCGGGGAAGCCACCGGCCGGGACGACCTGAAGGTGCTGGTGGAAGCTGCCGAAGGGGAGAAATGTGAACGGTGCTGGTGCTACAGCAAGACCGTAGGCCAGGATCCCAAGCATCCCACCCTGTGCGCCAAGTGCTGTGAGGCGGTGGAGTGACACTGGCTGTCAATAGTCAATAGTCAATGGTCAATGGCCGGATGAGGCCAAACGCGGCAGGCGTTTGGCGTTGAAGGGAAACGCAGCCGGGGGCTGCTAACCCACCACCAGCCTTGCGGCTGGTCCCCCGCCCTTGAAAAGGGCGGATATACGCTCGGGCCTCCGGCCCATTGCTTGGGGCACCAGGGCAGCAAGTCTGCATACCCTGAAATGAAGGATTGCGCGTACCTCAAAACGAGGGACTTTATGTCCCGAGTTTTTATCCGCCCTTTACAAGGGCGGGGGACCGTTGCGCTGGCGCAATGGTGGTGGGTTAGCCGCCTTGGCGGCGTTTCCCATCGTGGCCAAACGCATTTGCGTTTGGCTTCCATCGGTTGCTGACCAAAAAGGGATTGTCACTTGACAATCCCTTTTTCCATGGCTACAATATACGCAACGGAGGTATAGTACCATGGAACATCTGAAGACAATGCGGGACAAGAATGGGAAGGATTATCAGGACCTGATCACCCGTCTGAACCGGATCGAAGGCCAGGTGCGGGGAGTGAAAAAAATGCTGGAAGAAGACCGGTACTGTGTGGACATCCTGACCCAGGTCAGTGCCATCACCTGCGGCCTCAATGCCTTCAATAAAAAGCTCCTGGCCAACCACATCAAAAGCTGTGTGGTCAACGACATCCGGGCCGGGGACGATTCTGTAGTGGACGAACTGTGCGAAACCCTGCAGAAACTGATGAAATGAAAAAACGGCGTACTGCCTGTGGAAATTGAAGGAGGAACTGTAATGGAAAAAGAACTGAAAGTCAATGGAATGATGTGCGTCAACTGCCAGAAACACGTCCATGATGCCCTGGCCGCCATGGCCGGCGTATCCAGTGTGGACGTCAACCTGGAAAAAGGCACTGCCAAAGTGACCGCTGACCGGGACATCCCCCAGGATGAATTCAAGAAGGTCATCGAAGAAGCAGGGTATGAATTGGCGTGAGAGCCGGGGCCGGGGGTGTGGAAAATCCACACCCCCTTTTTCGCTTGCGTCCGAAAACCACTCATGATATAATGACTCCTGTTAGATTCGCTGTTGCTTTAGAAGGATTCTTACAGAAGAAAGGATGATTTTCAGTGAAAAAGCAATTGATGGCCCTGGTTATGGCCCTGCTGGTGTGCGTTGGCTGCTCTGGCGCCCTGGTTCCGGCTACGGCCTATGCTGCCGAAACCATCGGTTATGTGGATTTAAATACCGTATTCTCCCACCATCCTGATTTCGCCTCTGCCCGGGCTGCCATGAGCCTGGAACAGCAGAACGCCCAGAAGGAATTCCAGGAAAAGGCCCCCAGCCTGGACGATAACGGCAAACGGGCCCTGGACAACACCCTGACCGAACGGATTGCCAAGAGAGAACAGGATCTGTTCGATCCTATCCGGAAGAAGATCCTGACCGCAGTCCACAAAGTGGCCAAGGAAAAGGGCATCAACACGGTTCTCAGCGCCGGTGCCGTAGTTGACGGCGGCGTGGACATCACCAACGATGTGATGAAGGCCGTAGGAGCAAAATAAATCGGACACGGAAAGGTGCTGCCTGGCAGCACCTTTTTTGCATTTGGAAAGGAAAAAACAATGAACCAAAATGACGACAGCCGCAACCTGGGGGGTGTGGCCTTCCTGCCCCTCATTGTCTTCCTGGCTTTGTACATCGGCTGCGGGCTGGCCTTTACCCTGCTGGGGATCCCCAAGCCCTTCAGCTTCCTGCCCCGGCACGTGGCCCTTCTGGCCGGGACCCTGGTGGCCTTTATGCTGTGGAAAAAGGGCCCCATCGATGAAAAACTGAAAGTCTTCTGCACCGGCATGGGAGATTCCGGGGTGATGATGATCGTACTGATCTATCTCCTGGCCGGGGGGTTCCAGGGGGCAGCGGCTGCCATCGGGGGGAAGACTTCCGTGGTGAATTTCTGTCTCCAGTTCGTGCCGCCGTCCTTCCTGATTCCCGGGGTGTTCCTGATGTGCTGCTTCATTTCCACTGCCATCGGCACCAGCATGGGCACCATTGCCGCCATGGCTCCGGTGGCCATCGGGGTGGCCCAGGGGGCGGGACTCAACGCGGCCGCCGTGTGCGCTGCGGTGATCTGCGGCTCTTATTTCGGGGACAACCTGTCCATGATCTCTGACACCACCATTGCGGCGGCGGAAGGGTGCGGATCCAAAATGAAGGACAAGTTCCGGATGAACTTTGCCATTGCCCTGCCGGCAGCCCTGGTGAGCCTGGTGCTGTTCTACCTGGTCAGCGGCCAGGTCCAGGGAGGCATCCAGGTGGGGGATTACAACCTGCTCCAGGTGCTGCCCTATGTGGTGGTGCTGGTGCTGGCCCTGATGGGGATCAACGTGGCTTTGGTGCTCTTCGGGGGGATCCTCCTTACCGGGTGCATCGGGCTCCTTCAGGGCACCGTGGACATTTTCGGCTGGGCCAAGGGGCTGGGAGATGGCATGGCGGACATGTTCTCCATCAGCATGGTGGCCATCCTGGTGTCCGGGATCATCGGCCTGGTCCGGTACTACGGGGGCGTGGAATGGCTGGTGGGGAAGATCACCGGCTGGATCCACGGCCGGAAAGGGGCGGAATACGGCATCGGGCTTTTGAGCGGGCTCCTGTCCGCTGCCATGGTGAACAACACCATTGCCATTATCGTCACCTGTCCCATTGCCAAGGTGATCGGGAAGAAGTATGACATCGCGCCCAAACGGCTGGCCAGCCTGGTAGACATTTTCGCCTGCAGCTTCCTGTGCGTCATGCCCCACGACGGAGGCATGCTCATCGTCACCCAGCTGGCAGGCACTTCGCCCCTGGACGTAATGAAGTACTGCTACTACGTGTACGCCCTGCTGATCGCCGCCTGCGTGACCATCCAGCTGGGGACCCATGAGGGGAAATAAAAGGCTGCCGGGGGCTGCAGCCTGTCAGCGGTCAGCGGACGAAGGAAGGAACCCGGAAACGGGTTCCTGGAAGGGAAACGCAGCCTAACGCTGCTAACCCACCACCAGCCTGGCGGCTGGTCCCCCGCCCTTGAAAAGGGCGGATATACGCTCGGGCTGACGCCCATTGTTTTTTCAGTACAAGTGCATAATCCCGAGTACTCATTATCCGCCCTTTACAAGGGCGGGGGACCGTTGCGCTTGCGCAATGGTGGTGGGTTAGCCGCCGGAGGCGGCGTTTCCATTCACAGGAACCTGCAGTTGCAGATTCCTTCCTTCGTCCGATGACTGTTGACTTCCGACCAGGGGGTGTTGCACGTTATGTGCAACATCCCCCTCTTGACTTTCTTAACTGTATTTGCTAAAATTACAGTATCACAGATCCCAACGGGTCCTTCAAGGAGGTTATTCTTATGGATTTCTTACATATTACCAAAGACAATTTTGACAAAGAGGTGCTCCACAGCAGCAAACCCATGGTGGTGGGCTTTTCCGCCCCCTGGTGCGGCTACTGCAAACGGCTGAAACCGGCTCTGGGCCAGCTGGCCATGGAAATCGCCGACAAGGTTTCTTTCGGGGCCGTGAACATCGACGAAGAACGGGAACTGGCGGAACAGTTCAAGATCGAAACCATCCCCAGCCTGATGCTGGTGAAGGAAGGCCAGTGCAGCGAACTGCTGGTGAACCCGCCTTCCAAGGCGGCGGTGAAGACCTGGCTCCAGGAGAAAGGGGTATTATGAGCAAAATCTATGACATCCTGATCATCGGCGGGGGCCCTGCAGGCTATACGGCGGCTCTTTACGGGGCCCGGAGCGGCTTTTCCACCGCCGTGCTGGAAAAACTCTCTCCCGGAGGCCAGATGGCCACCACCAGCGATGTGGAAAACTATCCCGGATTCCCGGGAGTGGTGGACGGCTTCGAACTGGGAGAACGGATGCAGGAAGGGGCGGAAAAGGCCGGTGCGGAAACGGTGTATGCGGAAGTGACCAAGCTGGACCTTTCCGCCAACCCCAAAGTGGCAGAAACTTCCGAAGGCACTTTCCTGGGCCGGACGGTGATCCTGGCTACCGGGGCCCATCCCCGGAAACTGGGGATCCCCCAGGAGGACGGCCTGGTGAACCGGGGTGTGGCCTACTGCGCCACCTGTGACGGCAGCTTCTACAAGGACAAGGTGGTGGCGGTGAACGGCGGGGGCAATACGGCCGTAGGGGACGCCCTGTACCTGGCCAAACTGGCCAGCAAGGTATACCTGATCCACCGCCGGGATACCCTCCGGGCCACTCCCGTCTATCTCCAGCGGCTGAAGGATGCCGGGGTGGAGATTATCTGGAACAGTGTGGTTGCCGGGCTCCAGGCGGACAAGAAGCTTACCGGGCTGAAACTGAAGAACGTGAAGACCGGAGAAACATCCGTCCTGCCGGTGGACGGGCTCTTTGTGGCCATCGGCCAGCTGCCGGAAAACGACCTGGTGAAGGGCCAGGTGGAAACGGACAGAAACGGCTACATTGTGGCGGGGGAAGACACCAAAACCTCCGTCCCCGGGGTGTTCGCCGTAGGGGATGTGCGGACCAAGGCCGTGCGCCAGATCATCACCGCAGCAGCGGATGGGGCCGTGGCCGTCCATTTCGCCGAGGAATATCTCAACGAAAAATAAAGGAATACAAGAGGAGGGAAGCAGGCTGGCACAGTCCGGCCTGCTTTGCGAGCAATTATGAAAAGTGATTTTATTGTGGCCGTCCATGCGCTGGTCTACCTGTCCCACCGGGGGTGCCTGGCGTCCAGCGAGGAACTGGCCGAAAACATCTGCACCAATCCGGCCCGGGTCCGGAAGATCATGGGCAAACTGAAGAAAATGGGGATCATCACCACCCGGGAAGGCCATGTGGGGGGCTACTGCCCCTGCGAAGGACTGGAAAAGGTCTCCCTGTATGAAATCGCCCAGGGCATGGGCACGGTGTTCGTGGATACCAAATGGCGCAGCGGCAACGAGGAGAACAACTGCTTCATCTCCAGCGGCATGTCTTCCGTGTTCGATTCCCTGTACCGGGAACTGGACCGGCTGTGCATGGATCATCTGAAGGGGATCACCCTGGGGGATGTAACGGAAGAAATCGTGGAAACCCAGCGCCACAGCCAGAAGGAATGCCACGGGGCCATCAGCGGGGACTGCCCGGCCTGGCAGAAGGCTCTGGAGGAGGAGTCCGCCGGAGAAAAACAAAAACAACAGGAAACTTGTGACTGACCGGTCATTTTTCTGCAAAAGTGTGGTATAATATCGATGTTCACAATTTTCTTATGAGGTGATCCTATGAAAAAAATCGGAGCATTCCTGGCAGCAGCTGTCCTGGCTTTCAGTCTCCATGCAGCACCGGCCTTTGCGGACCAGCCTCTGGACACCATCCAGATCACTGGCACCGCCAGCAAAACCGTGGATCCGGACATGGCCACGGTGAACTTCGCCTTTGAAAAACAGGGCGCCACCCTGGAAGAAGTCCGGCAGGCAGGGGCAGAAGCCAGCCGGAAATTCATCAACAGCATGCTGGCCCAGGGGGTGGCCCGGGACGATATTGCCACCATCAGCTACAATGTGTCTCCCCGGTATGAATATCCGAAAAACGGCGGCCAGAAACTGGCCGGCTACCAGGTGTACGGGGCCTGGGAAGTGAAGGAAAAGAACCTGGACCAGCTGGGGAACCTGATCGACAAGGGGCTGGAAAGCGCCAACCGGCTGAACGGAGTCCGGTTCGGCCTCCAGAATGAGGACCTGATCAAACGGCAGCTGCTGGGCCAGGCCGTGGAAAACGCCCGGTATACCGCCCAGGCTGTGGCCAATGCCGGGGGCAGAGGTCTCGGCGTGCTCCGGCAGGCCAGCATTCCCTCCAGTTCCATAGCGGCAGCCCAGCCGGTGCTCCTGGCCCGGATGAACAAAATGGAAATGGCGGACAGTGCCGCCGCTTCCACCCAGCTGGCGCCCAAAGCGCTGACGGTGACCGTGCAGGTGGACACCCTGTTCGCCCTGACCCTGGAGTAACAGGATGGCAGGGAGCAACAAAAAACCGGCTTTTCTCCAACAGGAAAAGCCGGTTTTATTGCAGGGGGCCATGGAGCTGGAAGTGGCAGTGCTCCGGGAGGCCCTGGAAAACGTCCAGGAAGTCCGTCAGGGGGATTTCCTTTTTTGGACCGGGAAACTGGGGAAGCAACAGGCAGTGGTGAGCCGGACCGGGATCGGCACCGCCGCCGCAGCTGCTGCCACGGCCCTTGGCTGCACCCTGTTCCAGCCTGCCCTGGTGCTGAACCAGGGGACTGCCGGGGGATATCCGGTGGACCTGGAGCCTTTTGACCTGGTGGTGGGGGAACGGTGGTTCAACGGGAACGCCCTGTTCCAGTCCCGGTACGGGAAGGATTATTACCTGGACCTGGCGGCCCTGGAAGGGGAAAGCAAGGAAAGTGAGTTCACCGGGGACCGGCCCTTTTTCCATCCCTGTGACCGGGAGGCGGTCCGGTGGCTGGACAGCTGGGGCACGGCCTACACCCGGGGCCGGGTGGTGCTGGGGACCATTGCCTCTGCAGACCGGTGGAACGACTGCCCGGACACTATCCGGGACCTGGAGGCGAACACCGGGGCTCTGTGCGAAGAGATGGAAACTGCCGGAGCCGGGGATACCGCCGGAAGGATGGGAATTCCCTTTGCCGCCCTGCGGGTGATCTCCAACAACAACCGCACCAGGCGCCCCTTCGACCCGGAAACCGCCCGGGCGGTGCAGGAGTGGGTGGTAAGGGTAGTGAAGAGTGCAGAGTGAAGAGGGAAGAGCAGGGGCCGCGGGCCGAAGGAAAAATTTGCAGGCAAATTTTTTGAATGGAAACGCAGCTGGCGCTGCTAACCCACCACCAGCCTGATGGCTGGTCCCCCGCCCTTGAAAAGGGCGGATATATGCTCGGGCCTGGGGCCCATTGCAGCCTACAGCTTTCGACCAGTATTCCGGCCTTCTTGCGGATATACGCTCTGGCTGACGCCCATTGCTCAGGGCACCAAGCCCAATAAATCCGTGTACTCTAAAACGAAGAACTTGGTGTACTCCAAAACGAGGGACTTTATGTCCCGGGTTTTTATCCGCCCTTTACAAGGGCGGGGGACCGTTGCGCCTGCGCAATGGTGGTGGGTTAGCAGCCGAAGGCTGCGTTTCCATTCAGCAGCATCTGCCCTTGGCAGATGGTTTCCTTCGGCCATTGAATGCTGACAAAAAAAGACGCTGCTTCCGCAGCGCCTTTTTTCCAATTACTCCCCGAACTTCTTTCCGGTGAGCATTTCGTAGGCTTCTTTGTATTTGGCGATGGTCTTGTCGATTACATCCTGGGGCAGCAGGTAGTCGCTGTTGGGATGGGCCTTCAGCCAGTCACGGACGAACTGTTTGTCGTAGGAAGGCTGGCTCTTGCCGGCTTCGTAGCCTGCCAGGGGCCAGAACCGGGAGCTGTCGGGAGTGAGCATTTCGTCACCCAGGACCACTTCGCCTTTTTCGTTCAGGCCGAATTCGAATTTGGTGTCGGCGATGATGATGCCTCTTTCATAGGCATAGTCGGCGCATTTCTTGTACAGGGCGATGGTGGCGTCCTTGATGGCCTTGGTGTATTCGGCCCCTTTCCCCGGGAAGATCTTTTCCAGGTAGGTGACGCACTGTTCTTCGGTGATGTTTTCGTCATGGTCGCCCAGTTCTGCTTTGGTGCTGGGGGTGAAGAGAGGTTCAGGGAGCTTCTGGCATTCCTTCAGCCCTTCGGGCATTTTGATGCCGCAGACGGTGCCGTTTTCCTTGTAGGATTCCCAGCCGCTGCCGGTGATGTAGCCCCGGACGATGCATTCCACAGGGATCATGTTCAGTTTCCGGCATTTCATGCTCTTGCCGGCAAATTCCGGAGTCCGGAAGAATTCAGGCATATCCGCCGGGTCCACACTGATCATGTGGTTGGGGATGATGTCTTTGGTATAGTCGAACCAGAATTTGGACATCTGGGTCAGGACGGCCCCTTTGTCGGTAATGGTGTTTTTCAGAATGTGGTCGAACGCGGAGATCCGGTCAGAAGCCACCATGATCAGGCTGTCGCCCAGATCGTAGATTTCACGAACTTTCCCAGATTTAACGGGTTTGTATTCCTGCATGATCCATCCTCCTTGAATATAGACAGTAAAATCCTGTATCCCTATCATATCACAGCCGGGGGATTTCGTCGAATAATTTTCTCATTATAGGTGGGAATGTTTGTTTCATATGGTACGGAATGGGGAGTGGGTAGGTGGGTAAGTGGAATGGAATGGAAACGCAGCTGGCGCTGCTAACCCACCACCAGCCTTGCGGCTGGTCCCCCGCCCTTGAAAAGGGCGGATAGAAAGCACGCGGGCATATGCCCTTGTACTTTCTTATTAAATAAAGCAAGGGGCGTCAGCCCGAGCGTATATCCGCCCTTTACAAGGGCGGGGGACCGTTGCGCCTGCGCAATGGTGGTGGGTTAGCAGCGCCAGCTGCGTTTCTGTTCAAGACCATTTGCCTCCGGCAAATGGTCTCCTTTGCCGTGGGACGGAAGCCGACCGTCCCCCCTCTTCCCCTCTTTACTCCACCCTCCGCGGAAAATCGTGAAATCCTTGTGGATTCCTTCAGTAACATTGAAGCCGGTGAAAATTTATCGTATAATAAATTGTAAACTCCAGCTGATCAAGCAATTCCGGAGTCTCTAAGAGAGGAAGGTTGTTATTTATGCGTATTGTTATGACTATCGTCGGTGTGGACAAAGTGGGGATCATCGCCAAGGCAAGCACCCTGCTGGCTGACAACAATGTGAACATCCTGAACATCAACCAGAACATTGATGACGGATTCTTCAATATGGTTCTGATCGGTGACCTGGACAACGCGCAGGTTTCTGTGGAAGACCTGAAGGAAAAGGCCACCGCCCTGGGCAAAGAACTGGGTCTGGAAATCCGGGTCCAGAGCGAACAGATCTTTACGGCCATGCACCGGATCTAAGGAGGCCCATCCATGTTCTACGAAATCAAAGACGTACTGGAAACCACCCGGATGATCACCCAGAACAACCTGGACGTGCGGACCATCACCATGGGGATCAGCCTCCGGGACTGCGCGGATCCGGATGTGAAGGTCTGCGCCCAAAAGATCTATGACAAGATCACCACCAAGGCTAAAGACTTGGTGAAGGTGGGGGAACAGCTGGAAGGGGAACTGGGGGTGCCCATTATCCACAAGCGGATCTCCGTCACTCCCATTTCCCTGGTGGGGGAAGCCTGCCAAACCGACAGCTACGTGCCTCTGGCCAAGGCCCTGGATGACGCGGCCAAAGCCGTAGGGGTCAACTTCATCGGCGGCTTCAGCGCCCTGGTGGAAAAAGGCTATACCCACGGGGACCGGACTCTGATCAAATCCATCCCGGAAGCCCTGTCCACCACGGACATCGTGTGCTCTTCCGTGGCCATCGGCTCCACCAAGGCCGGCATCAACATGGACGCGGTCCGGGAAATGGGTCAGGTGGTGAAGGAAACTGCCCGTCTCACCGCGGACCAGGATGCCCTGGGCTGCGCCAAACTGGTGATCTTCTGCAACCCGGTCCAGGACAACCCCTTTATGGCCGGGGCCTTCCACGGGGTCACCGAACCGGAAACCGTCATTAACGTAGGGGTATCCGGCCCCGGGGTAGTGAAGCACGCCCTGGAAGCGGTCCGGGGAGAAGACATCGGGGTGGTGGCGGAAACCATCAAGAAGACTGCCTTCAAGATCACTCGGGTGGGCCAGCTGGTGGCCCAGGAAGCGGCCAAACGGCTGAACACCCAGTTCGGGATCATCGACCTGTCCCTGGCCCCCACCCCGGCGGTAGGGGATTCCGTAGCCCACATCCTGGAAGAGATCGGCCTGGAATCCTGCGGCTGCCCGGGCACTACGGCGGCCCTGGCCATGCTCAACGACGCGGTGAAAAAAGGCGGCCTGATGGCCTCCAGCTACGTGGGCGGCCTCAGCGGCGCCTTCATCCCTGTGTCTGAAGATGCGGGCATGATCGCGGCAGTGGAAAAAGGGTCTCTCACCATCGAAAAACTGGAAGCCATGACCTGCGTGTGCTCCGTGGGCCTGGATATGATCGCCGTCCCCGGTGACACCACCGCGGAAACCATCTCCGCCGTCATTGCCGACGAAGCAGCTGTGGGCATGATCAACAACAAGACCACCGCCGTCCGGCTGATCCCTGTGCCCGGCAAGAAGGTAGGGGACAAGGTGGAATTCGGCGGTCTCCTGGGCTATGCTCCCATCATTGCCGTGAATTCCTTCAAGCCTGATGTGTTTATCCATCGGGGCGGCCGGATCCCGGCACCGGTACGGAGCCTGACCAACTGATGAGAAAGAAAGAACGGGTCCGGGCCATCCTCCAGAAACTGGAGGAGACCTACCGGGGCCAGGGCACGGCCCTCCATTACCGGACCCCCTTTGAACTGCTGGTGGCGGTGGTACTCTCCGCCCAGTGCACCGATGAACGGGTGAACAAGGTCACCGCCCGGCTGTTCCCGGAACTGGACACCCCGGAAAAACTGGGGGCCCTGACCCAGGAACAGCTGGAAGACAGGATCCGGGACTGCGGCCTGTTCCGGTCCAAGGCCCGGAATATCCTGGGTCTGTGCCGGAAGCTGGTGGAAGACTTCCATTCGGAAGTGCCCCAGGATATGAAAAGTCTCCTGAGCCTGCCGGGTGTGGGCCGGAAGACCGCCGACGTGATGCTCAGCGTGGCTTTCGGCCAGCCGGCCATCGCCGTGGATACCCATGTGTTCCGGGTGGCCCACCGGCTGGGACTGTCAGAGGGCAAGGAACCCCTGGCAGTGGAACAGGACCTGATGGAACTGATCCCCCGGGCCCAATGGGGGGAAGCCCACCACTGGTTCATTTGGCACGGCCGGAAGGTGTGCAAAGCCCGGAAGCCCCAGTGCACCCAGTGCCCTGTAGTGGACCTGTGTCCTTCCCGTGTCCTCTGACCGGGGGAACGCGGACGGAAAAGCGACGGAAATCTTGATGGAGTAAGGTGAGAAGCAATGGCAAATGTCTACGACGCAATAGCAGCCTTTTACAACAACGACCCTGGCTGGGACCAGGTGCTGGCCCGGACCGATGCGGAAGCCTATTTCCGCCATCTGGCCTGGCAGGGCAGCACCGATGCCGCCATGCAGCATCAGTGGAACCAGCTGCTGATGCTGTGCATCTACGCAGAGAACGGAGAAATCAATCTGTATGAAATGACAGAAGATGACATTGTGGATCTGGTGGCCTGGTGCGGCCGGAACGTGGTGGATTTCCAGGTGTCCTGTGAATCCGTCCGGGACTTTCTGGATACCCTGGGGTCCTTCTACCTGTTCCTGAAACAGGAGGGACGGATCGCCAGCGCCCTGGCCCCCCGTCTGGCGGCCCAGCTGCTGCTCCGGGACGACGGCACCCTGGGGATCATCGACCAGTACGGGGACTACCTGCCGGGAGAAGAGGACCGGGAGGCCAGAAGCGCCCCGCCTCCGGAAGGCCAGGTGTTCCTGAACGCCTGGGAAGCGGTCCGGGGGATCATGGAAGAGCTCCGCCGGTTCTACCAGAAGGAGGAATTCGACGGGGATTTCCAGCGGGCCCTGACCCTGTATGAACAGGCCCTGGGCATGCTGGACCTGGAAAACGACCCGGGCGAGGACTTCTGGCAGGGGTTCTGGGATTATTTCCTGATGGATTACCACCTGACAGGCAACGACCTGACTCCCCTGGAAATGTTCCGCCAGTGGGGAGACACGGACCATCCCCAGATGGTCAACGAACTGAGCACCGGCTTTTTGGCCCTGTTCACCGTGGAGGACATGATGGACAACAGCCGGTTCCTGTGCCGGGATTTCCTTACCGGGGATATGTACAACCTGAATTTCCATCTCACCGGGGATGATCCGGTGGGGGACCGGGTGATCCTGGGCCATGTGTTCTACAACCGGAGCATGGGCATGAATTGCCTCCAGAGCCGCACCCTGCGTCCCCTGGCCCGGAAACGGCTCCGGGAACTCCTGGAGGAATGTCTCCGGTGGTACGATGTCCAGTGCCCGGGGGCGGACTGGCCCCAGTTCATGGCCCGCCACGGACTGGTGTGCCGGAGCCTGCTGCTGAAAATGGCCCGGAACCCGGCAGCCTGCCGGTTCCCCTATGAAACCAGGCAGCAGGGCTATATCCCCGGCCCTCTGGCGGAAGACATGGACATGGTGGAGTGCCTGGCCCAGGAGATCCTCCTGGTGGGAGACCGGGGCCAGAACGACGTAAGGCTGGTCCGGCACATGTGGGAGGATTTCCGGGAAGGGTATCCTGCCCTGTACCAGTACGAGCCCCAGGTGTGGGCGGCGGCCCTGGTGGAGAATTTCCTGGAGATCAACGAGAAGCGGGCGGCCCGGAAACTGCCTTTCCTGGCGGAAATCGGGGGAGTGCCCCACCGGGATCTGACCCGTGCCTATACGGAAATCCGGGACCGGCTGCAGCTGGAGCCTTCGGATCCCCGGTATCTCAACGAGATGGGGTTCCTGATGATGTTTTCAAGATATGCGTAGGAGTAGACCATGATCTGTAAACACTGCGGATTGGAATATCCTGATGACCTGGAAGCCTGTCCAGGCTGCGGCACCCCCAACGAGGATGTGGAAGCCCAGGTGATGAGTGCGGAAGAACGGGATGCCTTCGACGGGATGACCATTGAAACGGGCACCGAAGAAGAACCCCGGGGGGACTGGAAGGTGTACGACCAGGAGGATATCCGGCGGCAGCAGGAAAAAGCCGCCAAAAAGGAAAAATGGCGGTCCCTCTGGGAACTGGTGAAGCTGAACGGCCGGCTGGTACTGGCGGCAGCGGCGGTGATCCTGGCCGTGGTGCTGCTTCTGCCCACCCTGGTGGGCTTCCTGCTGGTGGGACTGGGGGCTTTGCTGGTATGGACATTTTTTCGAAATTTTTTCATCCGATGGTAAAAAGCCAATTTTCAGAAAACCGGGGGCTTCCCTTTGCGCTATAATTAGTGTATAATCAAGTCCATAAGTAAACCCTGAATGCATTTTTCCTGATCCAACCAGTCCGGCAGGGTCCTGGAACCCTTACCTCATGGTCCTGCCGGGCTGATTGACACTGTTTGCTTCAATTTCAAAACTAGAAGGGATGGTTTGAAAATGCGTGAAGTTGTCATTGTAAGTGCTGTAAGAACGGCTATCGGTAAGTTCGGCGGAAGCCTGACCCCGCTGTCCGCTCCTCAGATGGGCGCCATTGTTATCAAGGAAGCCCTGCAGAGAGCCGGCGTGAAACCGGAAATGGTGGATGAAGTGATTATGGGGAACGTGCTCCAGGCCGGCCTGGGCCAGAACCCTGCCCGTCAGGCCGCCATCTTCGCCGGCATGCCGGTGGAAGTCCCTGCCTTCACCGTGAACAAGGTCTGCGGTTCCGGTCTGAAATGCGTGGAACTGGGTGCCCAGTCCATCCTGGCCGGGGACAACGACATTGTAGTGGCCGGCGGTATGGAAAGCATGTCCAACGCTCCCTTTACCATTCCCGGGAAATCCCGCTGGGGCCTGAAAATGGGCGACCAGAAAATGATCGACGTGATGATCCGGGACGGCCTGTGGGATGCGTTCAACGACTACCACATGGGCATCACCTCTGAAAACGTGGCTGAAAAATTCGGCGTTACCCGGGAAGACCAGGATGAAGTGGCCGCCCGCAGCCAGGCAAGAGCCATCGAAGCCATCAAGAGCGGCGCTTTCAAGGAAGAAATCGTCCCTGTGACCATTAAAACCAAAAAAGGCGAAAAAGTCTTCGATACCGATGAATTCCCCAGAGAAGGAACCACCATGGAAGTCCTGGCCAAACTGCGCCCGGCCTTCAAGAAGGGCGGCACTGTTACCGCCGGCAACGCTTCCGGCCTGAACGACGGGGCTGCCGCTCTGGTACTGATGACCGCTGACAAAGCCAAGGAACTGGGTCTGAAGCCCATGGCCAAGATCGTTTCCTACGCTTCTGCCGGTGTGGATCCTGCCATCATGGGCATCGGGCCCATTCCTGCCAGCCGGAAGGCCCTGGCCAAAGCCGGTCTGGAAGTGAAAGACATGGATCTGGTGGAAGCCAACGAAGCTTTCGCAGCCCAGACGGTGGAAGTAGGCCGTGAACTCCAGCTGGATTGGGACAAGACCAACGTAAACGGCGGCGCCATCGCCCTGGGTCACCCCATCGGTGCATCCGGTGCCCGTATCCTGGTCACCCTGCTGTATGCCCTGAAACACAGAAACAAGAAACTGGGCCTGGCCACCCTGTGCATCGGCGGCGGCATGGGCACTGCCACGGTTGTGGAAATGCTCTAAGAAGTTCAGGGAGCGCTGCTTCCTGAGCAGGGTTCCCTTTCATCATCTATCATTCAAAAGGAAAGAGGTACAAATACTATGGATTTCAACCTGACTGAAGACCAACAGATGATTAAGGACATGGCTGCGGAATTTGCTCAAAAATTCCTGGCTCCTACCGTTGAAGAAAGAGACAAGAACCATATCTGGGATCGGAAGCTTATCGACAAGATGGGCGAAGCCGGTTTCTGCGGCATCTGCTTCCCGGAAGAATACGGCGGCATGGGCCTGGACGTACTGAGCTACATCCTGGCTGTGGAAGAACTGTCCAAGGTGGATGACGGCACCGGCATCACCCTGAGTGCCAACGTTTCCCTGTGCGCTACCCCGATCTACATGTTCGGTACCGAAGAACAGAAACAAAAATACCTGGCTCCCATTGCAGAAGGCACCCATGTAGGGGCTTTCGGCCTGACCGAACCTTCCGCCGGGACCGATGCTTCCGCTCAGCAGACCACGGCTGTGCTGAAAGGCGACAAATACATCCTGAACGGCTCCAAGATCTTCATCACCAACGGCAAAGAAGCTGATACCTATGTGGTATTCGCCATGACCGACAAGAGCCAGGGTGTACACGGCATTTCCGCCTTCATCCTGGAAAAGGGCATGCCCGGCTTCCGCTTCGGCAAGATCGAAGACAAAATGGGCGGCCACACCTCCATCACTGCAGAACTGATCTTTGAAGACTGCGAAGTCCCCAAAGAAAACCTGCTGGGCAAAGAAGGGGAAGGCTTCAAGATCGCCATGGAAACCCTGGACGGCGGCCGTATCGGCGTAGCTGCTCAGGCCCTGGGTATTGCTGAAGGCGCCCTGGCTGCTGCCGTGAAATATTCCAAGGAACGGGAACAGTTCGGTCGGCCCATTTCCAAATTCCAGGCTCTCCAGTTCATGATGGCTGACATGGCCACCAAGATCGAAGCTGCCCGGTATCTGGTATACCATGCCGCCATGCTGAAGAACGAAGGCAAACCTTATTCCGAAGCTGCCGCCATGGCCAAGTGCTTCGCCTCCGACGTGGCCATGGAAGTGACCACCGACGCTGTACAGATCTTCGGCGGCTACGGCTACACCGTGGACTACCCTGCAGAACGGTACATGCGGAACGCCAAGATTACCCAGATCTACGAAGGCACCAACCAGGTTATGCGGATCGTAACCTCCCGTGCCCTGCTGAAAGACAAGAAAAAATAATCCCTTCTGAAAAGAAGGACCATGAGGAGGGCTGGTTTTTTGCCAGCCCTTCCTTTGCACAGAAGGAATTTCCGAGAAGTCCTTCTGTGGATGCAGGATTTCTCACTATACCAACGTAAAGGAGATTTTTTGTTATGGAACTGCAGAAAGTTATGGTTATCGGCGCTGGCCAGATGGGCAGCGGCATTGCACAGGTCATGGCTGCACATGGTGTGGAAGTGACCCTCCGGGACATCAAACAGGAATTCGTTGACCGGGGCATTGCCAAGATCGAAAAGAGCCTGGACCACAGCGTGGCCAAAGGCCGGATCACCGAAGATGACAAAAAAGCCACCATGGCCCGGATCCACGGGGTTGTGGATCTGACTCCCGAAGCCTGCGATGTGCATCTGGCCATCGAAGCCGCTACGGAAAACATCAAGATCAAACAAAGCATCTTCAAGGAACTGGACGAAAAGATGCCCAAAGACGCCATCATCGCCAGCAACACCTCTTCCGTTTCCATTACCATGCTG
Organism: Acidaminococcus sp.; assembly: GCF_057597765.1. Lineage (NCBI taxonomy): Bacteria > Bacillati > Bacillota > Negativicutes > Acidaminococcales > Acidaminococcaceae > Acidaminococcus > Acidaminococcus sp. The sequence goes on from NZ_DBMBXK010000004.1 coordinate 58,811, forward strand.
GCTGCCGGCACTTCCCGTCCGGACAAATTCATCGGCATGCACTTCTTCAACCCGGCTCCTGTGATGAAGCTGGTGGAAGTGACCAAGGGCCTGGGCACCTCTGAAGAAACCTTCCAGAAGGTGTACGAACTGGCCAAAGCCCTGGACAAGACCCCTGTAAAGGTCAACGATGCTCCCGGGTTCGTGGGCAACCGGATCATGATCCCCATGATCAACGAAGCCATCTTCACCCTCAGCGAAGGGGTTGCCAGCGCTGAAGATATCGATGCTGTGGCCAAACTGGGCTTCAACCATCCCATGGGGCCTCTGGCTCTGTCCGACCTGATCGGCAACGATACGGTCCTGGCCATTATGGAAGTGCTGTACAAGGGCTTTGGGGATCCCAAATACCGTCCGGCTCCTCTCCTGAGAAAGATGGTGGAAGCCGGCTATCTGGGCCGGAAGACCGGCAAGGGCTTCTACGACTACAACAAATAAGCTGAATGGTGGTGTCAAACCATGTATGACTACAAAAATCTGCTGGTGGAAATTGCGGACGACGGGGTGACCACGGTTACCGTGAACCGTCCCAAATACCTGAACGCCCTGGATACCCCCACCCTGGTGGAAATGAAGGACTGCTTCGGGAAACTGGCCACGGATCCGGCGGTGAAGGCTGTCATCATCCGGGGCGCCGGAGAAAAGGCCTTTGTGGCCGGGGCTGACCTGAAGGCCATGAGCACCATGACTGCCGTGGAAGGGAGAGATTTCTCCAACCTGGGCCATGATGTGTTCGATGCCATTGAAAAACTGCCGGTGGTGGCTGTGGCCGCCGTCAACGGCTATGCCCTGGGCGGGGGCTGCGAACTGGCCCTGGCCTGCGATTTCCGTTTCGCTTCCACTACCGCCAAGTTCGGCCAGCCGGAAGTGAACTACGGGATCATCCCCGGGTTCGGGGGTTCCCAGCGCCTGGCCCGGCTCATCGGCAAAGGCTATGCCAAGGAAATGATCTACACCGGGGCTATGGTGGATGCGGAAGAAGCCCATCGGATCGGCCTGGTGAACCGGGTGGTGGAACCGGATCAGTTGATCCCCACCTGCGAAGAAGTGTGCCGGAAGATCATGAAAAAGGCTCCCATTGCCATTGCCAGTGCCAAGGATGCCATCAACCGGGGCCTTTCCATGGACCTGGATTCCGGTCTCAGCTACGAAGCCCAGGTCTTCGGGACCTGCTTCGCCACCTTGGACCAGAAGGAAGGCATGAAGGCGTTCCTGGAAAAACGGAAACCGGTGTTTATGAACAAATAAGGCTGCTGCGCAGCCTGTCAACGGTCAGCTGTCCACAGTCAGCGGCCGAAGGAAAGAACCCGCCTTTGCAGACGGGTTCTTTTTGTTGTGAGGGAAGAAAATGAAAAAACTCTGGTTTTGTATACTCTGTATTTTCCTGGTGGCTTTTGGGGGGATGATGCGGCGGCCCCGTCTTCCTGAAGGGCCGGGGAGCGGCCAACTGGCGAAGCCGGACCCCATCACCGAAAAAATCGCCGCCATGACTCCGGAAGAAAAGGCCGGGCAATTGATGCTGGTGGGTCTGGAGGGCCGGACCCCTTCGGAAGCCTTCCAGCAGGAAATGAAGGACCATCCCTACGGTGGGGTGATCCTGTTTGACCGGAACATGGAAAATCCGGCCCAGGTAAAGGCCCTGACCGGCCGGCTCCAGGACCTGTCCGGGGATATACCCCTGTTCATCGGCCTGGACGAAGAGGGGGGACAGGTGGCCCGGATGAAGGATACCCTGCCGGCACCTCCTTCCCAGGCTGCCATCGGGGCTACCGGGAACCCGGATATGGCACAGAAATGGGCAGCGGAAACCGGCCGTCAGCTGAAGCAGCTGGGGATCAACCTGAACCTGGCCCCGGTGGCGGACGTGGGCAGCGGGGCCGGCCGCAGCTACAGCAAGCATCCTGCCACCGCCGCCAAATTTGTGGAAAGGGCCCTGGCCGGATACCAACAGGTCCATCTCATGGCCTGTGTGAAGCACTTCCCCGGATTGGGGAAAGGACAGGAAGACACCCACAAAGGCCGGGTCACCGTCTCCGCCAGCCGGGAAACCCTGGAGCGGGAAGACCTGCTGCCTTTCCGGGAGGCCCTGGAAAAGTTCCCGGAACCCCGGTTCGCCATGATGGTGACCCATGTGGACTATCCGGCCCTGGATCCGGACTGGCCCGCCTCCCTGTCCCAGAAGGTCATGGGGGATCTGCTCCGGAACCGGCTCCATTTCGACGGGATCATTATGACCGATGATTTGACCATGGGGGCCATAGCAGGGTCCTGGCCCCTGGAAGAAGCGGCGGTGCGTGCCTTGGGGGCCGGGGCGGACCAGGTGATGGTGTGCCACGACCCGGAATCCATCCGGAAGGTCCATAAGGCCATTGCTGCGGCCATCCGGGAAGGAAAGCTGCCAAAGGACCAGGTGGACCGGTCTTTGTACCGGATCCTGAAAACAAAGGAAAGCCTGTAACCGGGGAAAATATGGTATACTGGGCACAGTACAGTGAATGAATGGAGGTTTTTCAATATGAAGGAACCCTACAGCAGAAAAGAATCCGCCTGGGCGCGGATGGATGAAAAAGAACGGAAAGAGACTCTGGCCTACGGGGAACGGTACAAAGCCTTCCTGGACAAGGCCCGGTCCGAACGGCTGGCTGTAAAGGAGATCCTGGCACAGGCGGAAGCCGCCGGGTTCAAGCCCCTGTATGAAGCGGAAACCCTGAAACCCGGGGACAAGGTGTACTGGAACCAGAAGGGCAAGGCCTGCATCCTGGCGGTGATCGGGAAGGAACCGGTCCATGAGGGGCTGAAGATCGTAGGCTCCCACATCGATTCTCCCCGGCTGGACCTGAAAGGGAACCCGGTCCACGAACAGGATGGGGTGGTGTACTTCCGGACCCATTACTACGGGGGCATCAAAAAGTATCAGTGGCCCTGTATCCCTCTGGCCCTGGTGGGGGTGATCCACACCAAAGAAGGGAAGAAAATCGAAGTGAACATCGGCATGGACGAAAAGGATCCGGTGTTCTACATTACGGACCTTTTGATCCACATGGCCCAGGACCAGATGAAGAAGACCCTGGCGGAAGGGGTCACCGGGGAACAGCTCCAGGCGGTGATCGGCACTCATACGGACAAGGATAAAAAAGTGAAGGACGCCCTGATGGACCTGTTGAAGGAAACCTACGGGGTGGAGGAAGAGGACTTCACCACAGCGGAACTGGAACTGGTGCCCGCCCTGAAAAGCCGGGATGTGGGCTTTGACCGGTCCCTCATCGCCGGGTACGGCCAGGACGACCGGGTGTGCTCCTACGCCAACCTGGAAGCCATCCTGGACGCCCGGGCCGGGGAAAAGACCCAGGCGGCCCTGTTTGCGGACAAGGAAGAAATCGGGTCCTACGGGAACACCGGCATGCAGTCCTCCTATTTCGCCAAGTTTGTCATGAAGCTGCTGGCCCTGCAGAACCGGGGCACCCTGCTGGACTTCTACGAAACCATGGAAAACAGCGAAATGCTCTCCGGGGACGTGAACAGTTGCCTGGATCCCATGTTCCCGGAAGTGACGGAAAAGGACAACTCGGCCCTGTTGGGCTACGGGGTGGCCCTTACCAAATACACAGGGGCCCGGGGCAAGGGCGGCAGCAACGACGCCAACAGCGAGTTCATCCAGAAAATCCGGACCATTTTCAACGACGCCGGGGTGGCCTGGCAGATTGGGGAACTGGGGAAAGTGGACCAGGGCGGGGGCGGCACCATCGCCTACATGCTGGCGGACTGGGGCTGCGAAGTGGTGGACTGCGGCACCGCCATGCTCAGCATGCATTCCCCCTACGATTTGTTGAGCAAGGCCGATGCCTACGAAACCTACCGGGCGTACAAGGCGTTTTTTGAGAGCAAGTGAGGTGCGGCTGCTCTGGCAGCAGCACCGTCAGCGGTCAGCAGACGAAGGAAAGGACCTGGATTTTTGTCCAGGTCCTTTTTGCATGGAGAAAACCGGCGGCCGGGATGGGCGTGCCTGGGGCCCGCCCCTACGGCGTCAGGGTCGGAGGGTGGGGGAACAACGGTTTTCATCGAAGGGTCACCTGGCTGGGATCCCCGGATCGCCGTGATGATCCCCTGACCCCAAACGCTGTAGGGGCTTGCCGCAGGCGAGCCCGTCCCGGCCGCCCAGAGGGCAAAAACGTTCAAAGCCGGATGCCGGGCATCCGGCTTCCACCGGCCGCTGCCCCTTTACCGTTACCCATTGCCGCTGACCGGACAAAGTGCTACAATAAATATGCAATTATTTTGAATTTTATGAGGAGGGGTTTTCATGAAACTGAAAAAACTGGCTTTGCTGCTGACTCTGGGTGCCACCCTTATGGGCGGTACGGTGTTTGCCGCCGGATCCCCGGATTCTCCTTTCAAACCCGATGAACAGGTGTACCACAAAGGCGATCTGTTCACCTTTGACAAACAGGATGTAGCCAAAGGGAAGGGCACTGCCTACGGGAAATTCGCCTTTGCCCGGGACAAGGCCGCCCCGGATTCTGCCATCAAGGAAATCTGCTACCTGACCCTGAAAAAAGGTTCCTCCATCGGCTGCCACAAACACGGTTTCAATGAAGACGCCTATATCATCGTATCCGGCGAAGGGATCTTCACCGACGGCACCGGCAAGGAAACGGTGGTGAAGGCAGGGGATGTGACCATCGCCCGTCCCGGTCAGTCCCACGGCCTGCGGAACGAAAAGAAAGAACCCCTGGTGTTCCTGGACGTAATCGCCCAGAACGACACCTATTTAAAGAACCATCCCGAAGCCGCACCGAAGAAATAAAGACCTGCCGGAGGCAGGCTGGTCGCGGGCCAAGGGTCAATGGCCAAAGGAAAGGACCTGGATTTTTGTCCAGGTCCTTTTTGAATGGAGAAAACCGGCGGCCGGGATGGGCGTGCCTGCGGCGCGCCCCTACGGCGTCAGGGTCGGAGGATGGGGGAACAACGGTTTTCATCGAAGGGTCGCCTGGCTGGGATCGGAGTGGATAACAACGGTCCCGGAAACGGATTCCCCGACAATCCCGTTTCCCGGATTTTCCGTGGTGATCCGCTGACCCCAACGGCGTAGGGGCTTGCCGCAGGCACGCCCGTCCCGGCCGCCCAGAGGGCAAAAACGTTCAAAGCCGGATGCCAGGCATCCGGCTTCCACCGGCCGCTGACCGTTGACAAAAAAGCCACCCTCAGGGGCGGCTTTTTTCACACCTTCACCTTCCCTTCCCACTTTCCCGTCCGGTACTCGTAATAGGAAATGGCCCAGTTGGCGGCCCAGCCTGCCGGTTCTGCCATCCATACCATCTGGATGCCGAACAGGGGGGCCAGGGTTACGGAAATCACCACCCGAAGGGCCAGGTTGGTCAGGTTGGCCAGGGTGAACAGCTTCATGTCCCCGGCTCCCCGGAGCACTCCGTCCACTGCCATTTTGAACCCGATGAGGCTGATGAAGAACCCAACGAACTGCAAAAAGGAGGTGCCGGTGGCCAGGGCGGTGGGGGAGGCTTTGTCCCCCAGGAAGAACCGGATAATGGGTTCGTTCCACCCTTCCAGCACCACCAGGATCACCAGGGCATAGAGGACCACCAGCTTGTTGGCGCTGTGGTACCCTTCGATCACCCGTTCTTTCCGTCCTGCTCCCAGGTTCTGGCCGGTGTAGGGACTCATGGCGTTGCCGATGGCGCTCATGGGCACGGTGCAGCAGTACTGGATCCGCATGGCCGCGGAGAATCCCGCCAGGGCCGCCGCCCCGAAACTGTTCACCACGCTCTGGACCAGCATCATGCCGATGGATACGATGGACTGCTGGAGGATGGAGGGGAGGGCAATGGAGCCCATTTTCCGGAACAGGTCCAGGCTGAAATACCGGGGGGCCTGTCCCAGGGGCCGGATCAGCCGGAGGAACACGCCATAGGACAGCACCGCCGAGATCCCCTGGGAAATCAGGGTGGCCCAGGCAGCCCCCGCCACCCCCCAGCCCAGGTTCCGGACCATGTAGATGTCCAGGCCCACGTTGAGCAGGGAGGAAAAGATCAGGAACACCAGGGGGTACCGGGATTTCCCCAGGGCGTTGAAGGTGGCGGAGATGATATTGTACATAAAGAGGAAGGGCAGCCCCAGAAAATAGATCTGCAGGTACACATCCGCCATGGCAAGGGATTCTGCCGGGGTCTTCAGCCAGGCCATGATCTGCCGGCTGGAAACATACCCGAAAGCCCCCAGCACGGTGCTGAGCACCAGAAAGGCCACAAATGCCGTATAAATGGATTCTTTCATCCGGTCATAGGCATGGGCTCCGAAAAAACGGCTCACCAGCACTGAGGCTCCCAGGCCCCCGCCGATGGCGATGCTGATGAACACGGTGGTCAGGGCATAGGATGCCCCCACTGCCGCCAGGGCTTGTTCGCCCACATACCGCCCCACAATGGCGGAATCCACGGTGTTGTACAGCTGTTGGAAGAAGTTCCCCAGAATCATGGGGAGGGAAAAAACAAAAAGGGCCTTCATGGGCCGGTCCGTAACCAGATAATCCCGTTCCAAAATTGTCACCTCGATTGTTTATGGTACCAGTGTAACGAAGATGGGGGAGGAATGCAAGACGAGAAATGTCCATTCACCACCCGATTTTTCCACTCAGGAAGGAATTTTCCTTTTCGCGGAGAAGGGTCCCTACAGAATCTTTTTGAGGAGGAGAAGCAAATGATGGATCCATGGGAGAAAAAGAAATGGGCGGTGGTGGTGGTGCTGGTGGCCCTTTGTGTGGGCGGCAGCTTTTGGGCCACCCGGGAAACGGTTCCGGAAGCAGCGGAAATACCGTCTGAAAGGCCAAGCGTTACAGTTCCTGCTGATAAACCAAAAACCATTACCATCTACATCAGCGGGGCGGTTAGGGAACCGGGACTGTATCAGGTAAAACCTGGCATCCGGTATCAGGAAGCGTTGGCTGAGGCAGGCGGAGCTACGGAAGAAGCTGACCTGACGAGAGTAAATCTGGCCAAAAAGTGCAAAGATGGAAGTCATGTGAACGTCCCGCTCCTGAAAAAAAGTGCCAGGAAACCGGTACAGACCAGAACCGTTGACCCAACTGGGGGTGAAACCCCAGGTACAGGGACTGTCAATCCTGCAGCAGAAGCCGATTCAGGGCTTCCGCCACCGGCTGCTGCAGGCAGAGTGAACTTGAACCAGGCAGGTGTGGAAGAACTGACCGGACTGCCGGGGATAGGGCCGGCGCTGGCCAGAAGGATTGTGGAATATCGGCGGCAGCAGCCTTTCCGCAGCCCGGAAGATCTTCAGAATGTTTCCGGCATTGGGCCATCCAAATTCCAGCGGCTGCGGGCCCTGGTGGAGGTGTAAGATGGATCCGGTACTGGCAGGCAGCATGGCCTACGTTGCCGGAGTCCGGGTAGGTCTGGACAAATGGCTTCCCGTTTTGGTGTGGGTTACAGGACTGGCCTTTTTGGGAGTTTTCATTGTATTTATCCGCAAAAAAGAACTCCCTGGGGAAGTCTGGATAGGGGTGTGCATGGGCTGTATGTTCTGCGCAGGAGCGTGGCGAAGTGGTATGGAAGAGACCGCAGCAGCCCGGATGACATCTGCCCTGTCCAAGAGAGATACATTTACAGGCAGAATCGTCCCAGGGACAGTCAAAAAAAGCCGACAGGGAAGCATGACTTTTTTAATGGAAGAAAAACGGGGCCGTATCCGGGTCTTTGTCCGAAAGGCTGGTTCCTTCCAACCAGAGTATGGGGTTGTCCAGGCAACAGGTCCTCTCCAACCGATTGATGGATTCTATAATCCGGGAGTTCAGATGCCGGAAGTAGGGGCAGCCATACGGGGAGAAGGGGGCAGACTCCAGGTGAACGGAAGGGACTGCCGGATCCTGTCCCAGGATCTGACATGGACGGACCGGATCTACAAATTGGGCAAAGCCTTGAGGCAGCAGCTGCGCCATTCCATGGCTCCGGAAGACAGTGCCCTGCTGGAAGGAATGATGCTGGGAGGCAGCCAGCAGATTTCGTCTGAGACACTCCGGATGTTCCAACGCTGTGGGCTGAGCCATCTGCTGTCCGTATCCGGCAGTCACGTGGCATTGCTGATGGGGATTCTTGCAGGAGGCGCCCGTTTGTTCCATATTCCCCGGAAGGCCGCCATTCCCTTGATTATGGTGCTGCTATTGGGCTATGGAGTACTTTGCGGGCTGCGGGCATCGGTGTGTCGGGCGGTGCTTCTGGGAATGGGAGTCCTCTTGGGCAGAGCAGGCCGCCGTCGGGCCAGAGGCACGGCCTTCCTGGGACTGGCTGCCATCCTGCTTCTTACCTGGAAGCCCTGGTGGTGCCGGGATCCAGGATTCCAGCTGTCTTTTACGGCAGCCCTTGGCTTAATGACTCTTCGCAGGTCTGTTGCTGAAAAATTGGGTGTTTTTCTGCCCCGCCCCTTGGCACAGGGACTGGCTGTACCCATCAGTGCTCAATTGCTGAGTCTGCCATTTCTGGTGGAACATTTCCATTCGTTGTCTCCGGTTTCTCTGTGGGCCAATTTACTTCTGGTCCCCTTGCTGTCTCTGTGTCTTACAGGAAGTGCTGTTGGCGCGGTCTTGGGATGTATGGGACTGATTGTTCCCGCAAGGCCTATCCTGGCCGGCGTTTCTCAGTTGCTGGGAACGGCTCTTTGGATGGGGAACAGCCTGGCCAGACTGCCGGGTACCCAGCTGGTTACGGGTCAAGTATCCTGGTGGCTGTGGCCACTGTATATTTTGCTGGTTCTGTCTGTATTGGAAATAGGGTGGTTCCAGCCATTCCGGTCCCGTCTGAGAACAGGAACCATAGCCGCTGCTTCTTTGGGACTGGTGACTGTACTGGCTCTGCCCAGGTTCCAATCCCAGCCATTTACGGTATATTTTCTGGATGTAGGGCAGGGGGACTGTGCTGTGGCTGTTACGCCGGAACGGGAAATCATCGTGGTGGATACAGGGGGATTGCCTGGACAGTATGATACGGGAGAACGGATCCTGGTTCCTTTTCTCCGGTGGTTGGGAGCTGATAAAGTGGATCTTCTGATTCTTAGTCACGGGCATCTGGATCATGCCGGGGGAGCAGCAGGCCTTTCTCACTGGTTCCCCATCTCCGCATTGGCCCTCCCTGCCCCCGATCTGACAGGAACTGATGGATTTCCCACCAAAACAGTAGCAAAACTGATATCTTTGGAACAATTTAGACAAAACAGAAAAATTGTATACAAAATGCAAACAAACCAGAAAATATGCAAAAAAAAGAGTATAATACAAATTGTAGAAGCACCCACAGAATATAAGGAAGGAGGGGAGAATGAGAACTCTGGGATTGTCCGGCTGGTTTCCGGTCCTTACAGTGTCCTTTTTACCGGCGATGCTACCGGGGAAGAGGAGCTGAGGGCGGCGGCCCGGGCTGTCCGCAGTGATGTGCTGAAGGTCTCTCACCATGGTTCCCGGTCTTCTTCCTGTCCGGAGTTCCTGGCCGGGGTTTCGCCCCGGCTGGGGGTGATCTCGGCGGGCCGGGGGAACCGGTTCGGCCACCCGCACCGGGAGGTGCTGGAGCGGCTGGACGGGCTTGGCATCCCGGTGGCCCGGACGGACACGGGAGGCGCCATCAAGGTGGTTTTTGACGGCAGGGGTCCTGTATGGTATAGTTATCGCTGGCAACAAGATTTTTTCTAGGAGTGGATCGATGTGAATACAACGGCTGATGTATTTCTGGAAAGTCTGCGGAAAAATCCAGCGTGTCCCCATGTTGTCATCGCCTGGGGAGAGGAGGAGTTCTTTAAGAAAGCCGTGGGCCAGGCGTTCCGCCAGCGGGCTTTTGCCCCGGATGCGGAACCGGCGGTCTGGAATTTCCAAAAGGACTTTGAACTGGAAGCACTGCGGGAAGCCATTAACAGCGTCCCTTTTTTCGGGGGCGGCAACTGGGTGGTCATTGAGGACCCCCGGATGCTGGGCGAAAAGGAAAAGAAGGAACGGAAGCCGGCAGGGAAGGGCAGGAAGAAAACGGCCACGCCTTTGGAGCAGTTCACGGAACTGCTGAAGGATGTGCCGGAGTATTCTTACGTCTATTGCCTGTGCACCAAGCTGGACAAAAGGCAGTCTTTTTACAAGACCATGAGCCGGGAGGCGGCGGTGGTGGAATGTGCCCCTGTCCGTGCCTACCAGCTCCAGCCCTGGCTGCGGAGCCAGGCGGAGGCCTATGGAGCCCGGTTCGCTCCGGATGCCATGAATCTGATCCAGGAATACGTATCGGCGGCGGAAACGGTGCCCCTGCTGTTTTTGCAGCAGGAAATCGCCAAGATCGCCCTGTACGCAGGGGACCGGAAGATCTGGCAGAAGGAGGATGTGGCCCGGATGTTCTCGCAATTGCCGGAAATCTCCGGCTTTGCTCTGGGGAATGCGGTGGAAGAAAGGAAGCTGGATAAGGTGCTGACTCTCTTGAAAGAGGAACGGACCACCAGCGGCAGCGAAGGGATCACGGGGATCGTATCCCGGCTCTTTGCTTCTTTGCGGCGGCTTCTCCAGGTGAAGGAACTGATGGCAAAAGGTGCTCGACAGGACGCGATTGCATCCACTCTGAAGATACACCCTTATGCGGTGAAGCTGGCCATGCAGCACAGCAATTATTTTACGAATGAATCCTTACAGACTTGCATGGTCGGACTGGCACAGCTGATGGGGGAGTCCCGGCAGGGGGGACGCAGCTGGTCGCGGCTTGAGGAAGTGTTGGTTACCCTTGTAGGAAAAAACAGAACTTAAAGGAGGAACGTAATAAATGTTTGCCTTGAATTCTTACCAAACTTTGGCTGTAGGTATCTTACTTTATTATTTGGGTAAATTTCTCAAACAGAAAATCAAATTTCTCCAAACCTATTGTATCCCCAACCCGGTTATCGGCGGTGTGCTGTTCGCTCTGATCAACCTGGCTCTGTTCGAAGCGGGCACCGGTGCCATCAAACTGGATACGGTGCAGCAGAGCTTCTTCATGAACATGTTCTTCACCAGCGTAGGGTTCAGCGCCAGCTATGCCCTGCTGAAAAAAGGCGGCCGTGATGTACTGATCCTGACCATCATCTGCGCCGTACTGATCACCTTCCAGGATATCATCGGGGTATCCCTGGCCAAGGCTACCGGCCTGCATCCCCTGCTGGGCCTGTGCGCCGGCTCCATTCCTCTGGTAGGCGGCCATGGTACTTCCGGGGCTTTCGGTCCCATGCTGGAAGGGATTGGCGTTGACCGTGCCACCACCGTGGCCATCGCCATGGCTACTTTCGGTCTGATCTCCGGGTCCCTGATGGGCGGCCCTGTGGCTCACCGTCTGCTGGAAAAATTCCATCTGCACAGCACCAAGGAAGACCAGGAAGGGGCCAATGAAAAGGCCCAGAGCATGGAAGAAAATGCCACCCTGGCCATGACTCCGGAAAACTTCATGCTGGCTACCGGCGAAATCCTGGTTGCCATGGGTATCGGGACCATCGTCAGCAAGTTCTTCACCAGCGTTGGCCTGACGTTCCCTGGATACATCGGATCCATGATCGTGGCTGCCATCATCCGGAACATCTCCGATAACTGCAAGGGGCTGCCTGTTCCCATGCAGGAAATCGGCACCGTCGGGGATGTGGGTCTGAACATTTTCCTGTCCCTGGCCATGATGAGCCTGCGGATTTGGGAACTGTTCGACATCGCCGGCCCTCTGGCCATCATCGCTGCTGTACAGGTTGTGTTCATGGCTCTCTACACCACCTTCGTGGTATTCAACGCCATGGGCAAGGACTACGATGCGGCTGTTGAAGTTTCCGCCGTGTGCGGCTTTGGTATGGGCGCAACCCCCAACGCCATGGCCAACATGAGCGCCATCACCGCCAACTATGGTCCGGCTCCCCGGGCATTCTTCGCGGTACCGCTGGTAGGGGCCATGTTCGTGGACTTCTGCAACTCCGGTATCCTGATGGTGTTCATCAATATGTTTAAATAAGATACGGAAAAAAAGGGACTGTTGCATGTGCAACAGTCCCTTTTTTAGTCGGAAGTCGGAAGCTTCAGGATAGGACCTGGCCGGATGAGCCAGGTCCTTTTGATTGTATAAAACCGGAGGCCAGGGAAGGGCGTGCCTGCGGCGCGCCCCTACGGCGTCAGGGTCGGAGGGTGGGATGGACAACGAGGTCTTCCGTCAGATCGGCGAACGTGGGCCGGCCATACGGGCGGCCCGCCTGCATCGGTCCTTCGGGGATCTGGTCCTGTCGACCGGATAGAATCCCCTGACCCCAACGCTGTAGGGGCTTGCCGAAGGCGAGCCCATCCCGGCCGCCCAGAGGGCCATAGGTTCAAAGCCGGATGCCGGGCATCCGGCCACCACCGGCCCCTGACAGGGACTTCTCCTGTCAGCCGGGTCTTTCCGTCCACAGATTCCACAGGGGCATCAGATACAGGTAGCAGGCCAGGGGAATGGAGGCGGCGGGAGCTCCGGCGGATTCCAGCACCACCGCGCAGGCAATGGACCAGGGCACCAGGGGGGCCAGGAGGACGGCGGTGTCTTCCAGGGTCAGGGCGGCCTTTTCCGGGGTCCAGGGCAGTTTCCGGCACAGCTGGTGGGTCAGGAGGATGGTGAAGGACTGGTTGCAGGCAATCAGGGAGGTGAACAGGGCGGTGAGGGTGGCGGCGGTCTGGCAGCCCCATTTCCGGGCCCAGCCCAGGCAGCGTTCCTGGAGCCCGTCCAGGAGGCCGGTGCCTTTGAAGATCCCGGCATAGGAGGAGGAAAGGCACACAATGGCCCCCACCCGGACCATGGACAGGATGCCGCCTCCATCGGTCAGGGAGGCCAGGGAGGGATCGGGAGCATGGTAGCCCCAGACCAGCACCTGGAGCAGGGCGGCCGGAGACATGTGCTGGACCAGCAGGCTGAGCAGGGAAGCCAGCAGGATACTTACGGCCAGGTTGGTCTTGACCGGCACCTGCAGCAGGCTCAGCACCAGGATGCTCAGGGCAGGGAGCAGCAGCAGGGGGGTGAAGGTGTACAGGCTGGCCAGGGCGGCGGCAGGGGCCGCAGTCTGTCCCTGGTGCCGGGACAGGAACCCCAGGGACAGGTAGAACAGGCTGGAGAGGACAAAGGGAACCAGGGTGGAACGGGCCATGTTCCGCAGGTTCCGGTACAGGTCGGTGCCGGTAAGGACGGCCACCAGCAGGGCACTGGTGGAAACGGGACTCATCCGGTCCCCGAAATACACCCCGGACAGGATGGCTCCCCCGGTAAACAGGGGCGGGATCCCCAGGCTGATGCCGATTTTCATGGTGATCACCCCCATGGTGGCGGCGGTGCCGAAGCTGGTGCCCAGCAAAAAGGAAATGCTGCAGTTGAGCCAGAAGGCCAGGAGCAGGAAAAGCGCCGGATGGATCAGCTGGCCGGCGGCGGTGACCAGGTAGGCAATGGTGCCGGCGGACCGCCACACCCCGGTGAGGAGGCCGATGAGCAGGAACACCAGGAAAATGGTCCGGACCCCCAGGACCCCCTCCCAGGCCATGGTGAGCACCTGAGGGAGGCTGTGGCCCTGATGGAGGCCGTAGCCGGCAAACAGCAGGAAGCCCAGGACCAGGGCACCCAGCAGGGGACCCTGGAACAGGACGAATGCCAGAAGGATGAGACAGAACAGCAGCAGTACGCGGTTTTCCATAAGAAGGGCTCCTTTCGCAACCTTGGATACCTGCAGTGTACCAGTTTTCATCATCGTATACAAACTGTTAATAAAAGTATATAATACAGGTAAAAGACGATAATACGAAAGGAGAGAGTTCCATGAATTTCAACACCATCCGGTATTTCCTGATGACGGCCCAGGAGGCCAGTTTTTCCCGGGCGGCGGACCGGCTGTACATTACCCAGCAGACTCTCAGCGGCCAGATCGCGGCGCTGGAAAAGGAGCTGGGGTGCCGGCTGTTTGTCCGGAAGGTGCCCCTGCAGCTGACCTACGGAGGGGAGGTGTTCCTGGAGTATGCCCGGCGGTTCCAGGGGGAATACCGGTCCCTGGGCCAGGCTTTCCAGGACATCAATCACCGGGACCGGGGCCGGCTGAAAGTGGGAATCGCCTATACCCGAGGTCATATCCTGCTGCCCAGGGTGCTGGGGGAATTCCAGGCCCGGTATCCTCTGATGGAAGTGGAGATCCGGGAGGACAGCAACGCGGAACTGCTCCGGCAGCTGGAGGAAGGGGGGACGGACCTGGTGGTGGCCTATTTCCCTGAAGCTATCCCCGGGATCCGGACCCGGGTGATCCAGCAGGAGGAAATCCGGCTGCTGGCAGACCGGAAGCTGCTGGAGCGGCAGTATGGGGCAGGGACGGACCAGGTGATCCGGAAGCTGCAGGAAACCCGGGATGCCCGGGTGCTCCAGGCCTGTCCTTTCCTCCGGACTGACGAGGCGGACCTGGCAGGGTATCTGGTGGCCCGGTACCTGAAGGGCCTGAAGTTCCAGCCCCGGCAGAAGGTGAAGTCCCACAACCTGGAGCTGCTGCTGGAAATGTGCGTGGCCGGGGCAGGGGTGTGTTTTTCTCCGGATTACCTGGTGGAAGGGTTCCTGAAGCCGGACCAGCGGAAGGATCTGGTGGAGGTGCCCCTGGGGAAGGAAATGAGTTATCCCATCTGTTTCGGATGGAAAGAAGAGGGCCGCACCTGGAGCATGGTGGAAAAGTTCATGGAATGTGCGGAAAAAGTCCGGGAGCCAGTCTCCAGGCTCTAGTCTCTAGCCGATGGAAGGAACCCGCAAGGCGGGTTCCTGGGAATATAGGAAAATAGCAGGCCAGGGAAGGGCGTGCCTGGTGCGCGCCCCTACGGCGTCAGGGTCGGAGCGGGGAAAACAACGGGTTTCATCGAAGGGTCGCCTGGCTGGGATCGGGGTGGATCTCAACGGTCAGGGAAACGGATCCTTTGACAACCCCGTTCCCAGGATCGCCGCAGTGATCCCCTGACCCCAACGCTGTAGGGGCTTGCCGAAGGCGAGCCCATCCCGGCCGCCCAGAGGGCCATAGGTTCAAAGCCGGATGCCCGGCATCCGGCCACCATCGGCCGCTGACCGCTGACAGGGCTGCTGCAGCGCAGCAGCCCCTACTTCCTCAGCCTCCGCTCCTCTTCCAGATCCAGGTTGGGCTGGGTGAAGCCTCTGCCGAACACGTTGTTGGCGTCCTGGATGGTTACGAAGGCCATAGGGTCCACTTCTTTGATGATGGTTTCCAGGTGGGCCAGCTGGGTGAGCTTCACCACCACCAGGATCACCTGGAGGGGCCGGCGGGTGTAGCCCCCTTCTCCGTGGAGGATGGTGACCCCCCGGTTCACTTCGTCCATGATCCGCCGGCTGATCTCTTCCGCGTGGGTGGACACGATGATCACCTGTTTCTTGTAGTCGAAGCCCACCATGAACAGGTTGGTGGCCTTGAAGGTGATGAAGAACAGCACCAGGCTGTAGAGCACCGGGGTGAGCCCCAGGAACACCACGGCGGCCAGCATGACGCAGCAGTCGAAGAGAAAGTTGGTGGTGCTTACGGAAATGTTGTAGTATTTTTTGGTAAGGAAGCCCAGGATGTCCACCCCGCCGGTGGAGGCTTCGGACCGGTACACCAGGGCCCCGCCCAGGCCGCCCAGGGCGCCCCCGGCCATGCAGCACAGGAGCTTGTCCGGGATGTTCACGTAGGCCTGGACAAAGGCGGTGCCGTCCAGGGCCAGGGAGAACAATACGGTGCCGATGACGCTGTCGATGAAGAACTGGCGGCTCATGAATTTCCAGGCTATGTAGAACAGGGGGATGTTGAAGATCAGGCTGGTGATCCCCGGGGGCCAGCCGGTCAGGTAGTACAGGATGATGGATACCCCGGAGATGCCGCCGGACAGGAAATGGTGCTGGACGAAGAAGGCGTTGATGGAAAGGGCCATCAGCAGGCATCCCAGGGCAGTGATGCAGTAGCGGATGATGTTTTTTTTCAATGGCAGGACCTCCTTTGGGGGCTGGCAGGGCAGCCCCGGTGTATGGGGAAAAGCGGCAGGGCCGCTTTGCAGTTGGAAGGAACCCGCAAGGCGGGTTCCTGGAAATATAGGAAAACCGGCGGCCGGGAAGGGCGTGCCTGCGGCGCGCCCCTACGGCGTCAGGGTCGGAGGGTGGGGGACAACGGGGTTCATCGAAGGGTTGCCTGGCTGGGATCCCCGGATCGCCGTGATGATCCTCTGACCCCAACGTTGTAGGGGCTCCCCGCAGGGGAGCCCTTCCCGGCCGCCCAGAGGGCCAATCCATTCAAAGCCGGATGCCGGGGGCATCCGGCCACCACCGGCCGCTGACCGCTGACAGAGGCGCCCCCCAGGCCGCCTTCCCCATTGTACCATTTTCCCCACATTTCCGACAGCCGGTGACTGAAAATTATAATTAAAGAACGTTCGTGAAAAATTTTTGAAAAAATGTTCATAAAAACCCCTGTCAACTCTTGCGGCAAATGGGTTTTCACGGTACAATAAATGAATACAGAATACACAATCATTTTTTGCGGGGGGACTTCCCCTGATGGACAAAGGAGCAAACCATGGAGCGGAAGGCATACGGTAAAATCAATCTGGGGCTCAGCGTGCTGGGCCGCCGTCCTGACGGCTATCATCAGGTGGACATGATCATGCAGTCCATTTCCCTGGCGGACACTGTTTCCTTTGCCCCGGGGGAGGGACTGTCTCTTGTCTGCGACAACCCGGACCTGCCCTGTGACGGCAGCAACCTGATGGTGAAGGCGGCCCGGGCGTTCGGCGCAAAAACCGGTCTGGCCGTCAACTGGCACCTGGCCTGCACCAAAAGGATCTTCCTGGCGGCAGGGCTGGCCGGGGGCAGTACGGACGCAGCGGCGGTGCTCCGGGGGCTCAATGACCTTTGCGGGCAGCCTCTGGACCGGCAGGCCCTGGAGGAACTGGCGGCCAGCATCGGCAGCGACGTTCCTTTCTGTCTGTACGGAGGCACCCAGAGGGCCCGGGGACGGGGGGAAAAAATGACCGTCCTGCCCCCGGTGCCCCGGCTGGATCTGGTCCTGGCCAAACCCCGGAACCTGGGGGTATCCACCGCCTGGGTCTACGGGGAAATGGACCGGACCCCCGGCCGGGTGCCCCTGGATATCCGGGGACTGGAAAATGCCATCCGCCAGGGGAACCGGCAGGGGATCCTGGATAGGATGGGCAACGACCTGGAACGGGTGACGGTGAACCGGTATCCGGTGCTCCAGGAGCTGAAACAGGAACTGACGGCCCTGGGGGCGGAAAAGGCCCTGATGAGCGGCAGCGGCCCTACGGTGTTCGGGATCTTCCCGGACCGGCAGGCGGCGGCCCGGGCGGCAGAATACCTGGCAGGGAGACAGCAGGATATACAACTTGAAGTGGCACATACGGTTGAGGAGGCATAGTTTATTATGGTGCGGCAATTGAAACAGATTCCTTTGGACAATTACAGACCCCTGCGGGATGTGGTGGTGGACAACATCCGCCAGGCCATCATCAGCGGACAGTTCCCGGCAGGGATGCGGCTGATGGAACTTCAGCTGGCGGAAGAGATGGGGGTCAGCCGGACCCCGGTACGGGAAGCCATCCGGAAAATGGAACTGGAGGGCCTGGTGGTGATGATCCCCCGGCGGGGCGCCTATGTGGCGGACATTTCCATCAAGGACATCAACGAAGTGTACGAGATCCGTACGGCCCTGGACGTTCTGGCAGCGGGACTGGCGGCGGAACGGATCGGGGATGACGAGATCAAGGAGATGAAGACCCTGCTGGATGCGGACAAGCCTCTGGTGGCGGCCAAAGATTATCCCCGGATCATCGAAAACGATACGGCGTTCCATGATGTGATCTACAAGGCCAGCCGGAACCGCCGGTGCATGAACATCATCAGCAACCTGCGGGAACAGATCACCGCCATCCGGGGCCGGTCCATGCCTTACCCCGGCCGTCTGGACGATATGATCAAGGAACACCAGGCCATTTATGACGCCATTGCCCAGCGCAGTGTGGACAAGGCCCAGAAGGCGGTGCGGACCCATATGGAAAACGCGGAACGGACCCTGCTGAAGGTCATCGAAGCCAAGGAAAAGGAACACGCTGACCAGAAGGCAGGGAACAAGAAGGAGGGGAATGCATAATGGCACGGATCAAACGACTGGAACGTATTGTGGCACTGACCAAAGAACTGAACGATCATCCTTTTCAGCTGTTTCCTTTCAGCTATTTCTGTGAAAAATTCGCCGTGGCCAAAAGCACCCTCAGCGAAGATGTCCAGACTGTCCGGAACGGGCTGTCCACCTACGATCTGGGAATCATCGAAACCGTGGCGGGAGCCAGAGGGGGGGTCCGGTTCATTCCCTATCATTCTCCTGAAGCGGACAACGAATTCCTCTGGACCCTGGCCAAACGGCTCAACGACCCTGCCCGGCTGCTTCCAGGGGGAATGATCTACATGAACGACCTGCTGTTCGATCCCCAGATTTCCTTCCGGCTGGGGGAAATCATCATGCAGCGGACCCTGGAACTCCAGCCGGACTACATTATGACTGTGGAAGCCAAGGGGATCTCCCTGGCCCTGGCCACTGCCCGTGCCTTCAACATCCCTATGGTGATGGCCCGGAAGGAAGCCCGGATCACTGAAGGCCCGGCGGTTTCCATCAGCTATGTGAGCGGCTCCAGCAAGAAGATCCAGACCATGAGCCTGCCCCGGAAGGCCCTGGCCCCCAAGAGCCGGGTACTGGTGGTGGACGACTTCATGCGGGCGGGGGGCACCGCCCGGGGCATGCAGGAACTGGCGGAAGAAGTGGGGGCCGAAGTGGTGGGCACCTACCTGTTCATTGCCAGCCGGGAGCCGGAAAAGAAGATCGTCAGCGAATATGCGTCCCTGATGACCCTGAAAGGGGTGGATGACGAGACGAAAGCCATCGACATCGTCCCGGAAATGCTGTAACAGATCCATCATATTTTGCCGTACCCAATACCCAAAAAAGGAGAGATTCCCATGACAGACACAACCATCACCCTGGAAACCATCCGGGCTGCCCAGGAGCGGCTGGAAAAGCTGGTCCACAAAACCCCGCTGGAACACAACCATACCTTCAGCACCATCAGTGAGCGGGACGTGTTCCTGAAGCTGGAAAACCTCCAGCGCACCGGGTCCTTCAAGGTCCGGGGGGCATCCAACTGCATCATGACCCTCAGCGAGGAACAGAAGGCCAAGGGGATCATCGCTGCTTCTGCCGGGAACCATGCCCAGGGGGTGGCCCTGGGGAGCCGGATGGCCCACTGCAAATCCACGGTGGTGATGCCGGAAGGGGCGCCTCTGGCCAAGGCGGAAGCCACCAAAGGCTACGGGGCGGACGTGGTGCTTTACGGGAAGACCTTCGACGAATCCCTGGCCAAGGCCCAGGAGATCCAGAAGGAAACCGGCGCCTATTTTGTCCATCCCTATGACGACCCGGCGGTGATCGCCGGCCAGGGGACCATCGGCCTGGAGATCCTGGAACAGAATCCCTACATCGAAAGCATCGTGGTGCCGGTAGGGGGCGGGGGCCTTCTGGCCGGGATCGCCGCGGCAGTGAAGCAGGTGAACCCCAAGGTGAAGGTGTATGGGGTCCAGACGGAACAGGCTCCGGCCATGTACCTGTGCAAAAAGGAAAACAAATGGGTGACCCACGGGGTGGGCAAGACCATCGCCGACGGGATCGCCGTAGGGATCCCCGGGAAGCTCACCTGGGACCTGATCAACAAATATGTGGACGACATGCTGCTGGTGAACGAAGAGGACATCTGTGCCGCCATGCTGCTGATGCTGGAGAGGGGCAAGATGGTGGTGGAAGGAGCCGGGGCAGCGCCTCTGGCAGCCCTGCTGCACCACATCGTCCCGGGCAGCGACCGGGCGGCAGCGGTGATCAGCGGCGGGAACATCGACGTGAACACCATTTCCCAGATCATCGAACGGGGGCTGGTGCGCACCGGCCGGCGGGTCCGGATGGTCACCTGGATGGTGGACCGGCCGGGGGAACTGCTGAAGTTCGTCAGCTATCTGGAAGAAATGAAAATCAACATCCTCTACATCAACCACGACCGGGCAGACCGGTCCGTGCCCCTGGGGGTGACCCGGGTGGAACTGGATGTGGAGACCCGGAACGCGCAGCATTCCAAAGAAGTGGCGGATACCCTGCGCAAGGCGGGCTACAAAATTGAACTGCGGTAATTTTTAGGAGGCAAGGAAGAATGGCAGATTTGGCGGCAATTATCCTGGCGGCAGGGAAGGGGACCCGGATGAAATCCAAGCTCCCCAAGGTCCTGCATAAACTGAGCGGCAAGCCCATGCTGGAACATGTGCTGGACGCAGCGGACGAAGCAGGGGCGGACGACAAGATCGTGATCGTGGGCTTCGGTTCCGAACAGGTGACGGAATTTTTGGGGACCCGGGCCCGGGTGGCAGTCCAGGAAGAACAGCTGGGCACCGGCCATGCGGTGCTCCAGGCCCGGGACCTGCTGGGAGATGCAAAAGGGACGGCGCTGATCCTCTGCGGGGATACGCCACTCCTGGAAGGGGAAGAACTGAAGAAGTTCTATGAAACCCACCTGAAAAACGGCGCCGGGGTCAGCGTGCTTACGGCGGAAGCTCCGGATCCTTTCGGCTACGGACGGATCCTCCGGGACGATGCCGGCCAGGTTACCGGCATCGTGGAAGAAAAGGACGCCACCCCGGAACAGCGGAAGATCCGGGAAATCAACACCGGGATCTACTGTGTGGAACTGCCCCTGCTGTTCGACCTTCTGGTGAACCTGAAGAACGACAATGCCCAGGGGGAATACTACCTGACGGACATCCTGGCGGAATGCCTGAAACGGGGCCGTTCGGTGGCCGGGATCAAAACCGGGGATTTCGACATGGTCATGGGGATCAACTCCCGGCGGCAGCTGGCGGTGGCCCAGAAGGTGATGAATGAACGGATCCTGGGGAAACTGATGGACAGCGGGGTCACGGTGATGGATCCTGCCAGCACCTTTGTGGAAAAATCCGTGAAGGTGGGCCGGGATACGGTGCTCTATCCCTTCACCTGGCTGGAAGGGGAAACGGAGATCGGGGAAGACTGCGAAGTGGGACCCCAGGTCCGGTTCACCAATGTGAAAGTGGGGAATGACACCCATATCCAGTTCGCCTACGCCCATGACTGCCAGGTGGGCAACGGGGTCCACATGGGACCCTACGACCATCTGCGGCCCAACACGGTGATCGGGGACAAGGTGAAGATGGGGAACTTCGTGGAAGTGAAGAACTCCAATGTGGGAGTGGGCACCAAGCTGCCCCATCTCCAGTATATCGGGGACAGCGACATCGGCAGCGGGGTGAACATGGGCTGCGGCACCATTACCGTGAACTACGACGGGAAGGTGAAGCACCGGACGGTGATCGAGGACGACGCCTTCGTAGGCTGCAACAGCAACCTGGTGGCCCCGGTGACCATCGGCAAAGGCAGCTACATCGCCGCCGGCTCCACCATTACCAAGGATGTGCCGGAAAACGCCCTGGGGGTAGCCCGGGGGAAACAGGTGAACATCCCCGGCTGGGCGGAAAAGTACCGGAACAGGAAATAAAAAAGGGGCCTTGGGCCCCTTTTTTGGCCGCGGCCAAAAATGAGAGGCTGTTGCCTCTCATTTTTTTCCCTTGCCACAAACCTCAATGAGTTGTATACTTTTTAATAG
Source organism: Acidaminococcus sp. (assembly GCF_057597765.1). Classification (NCBI taxonomy): domain Bacteria; kingdom Bacillati; phylum Bacillota; class Negativicutes; order Acidaminococcales; family Acidaminococcaceae; genus Acidaminococcus; species Acidaminococcus sp. The sequence continues at coordinate 80,601 of NZ_DBMBXK010000004.1, forward strand.
AATTACATTATAAAGCAGTGGGGGTATTGATTGTATGTTGGGTGATAAAACAGGCGAAGACATGGCGATTTTCTCCGGGAACGCCAACCCTGATCTGGCACGTGAAATCGCTGCCTATCTGGGAACTACGGTTGGGGACGCGGTGATCAACCGGTTCAACAACGGAGAAGTCCAGGTCATGATCAATGAAAGTGTCCGGGGCAAGGATGTATTTGTGATCCAGCCCACCTGCGGACCGGCTGTCAACGACAACGTGATGGAACTGCTGATCATGTGCGACGCCTTCAAGAGAGCCAGCGCACGGCACATTACCGCAGTGGTTCCCTTCTACGGCTATGCCCGTCAGGACAGAAAGGCCCGGGGCCGGGAACCCATCACTGCCAAACTGATGGCGGACCTGATGACCGTTTCCGGGATCACCCGTCTGGTGACGGTGGATCTCCATGCAGCCCAGATCCAGGGCTTCTTTGACATTCCTGTGGACCATATGCCCGGGGGCCCGATCCTGGCAGACTATGTGAAGGAAAAAGGCTTTGCACCGGAAGACATGGTGGTGATTTCTCCGGACCTGGGCGGGGTAAGCCGTGCCCGGAACATTGCCAACCGTCTGGAATGCGGCCTGGCCATCATCGACAAGAGACGGCCGGAACCTGGTGTGGCGGAAGTCATGAACCTGATCGGCAATGTGGAAGGCAAGATCTGCATCATGGTGGATGACATTGTGGATACCGCCGGCTCCCTGTGCGAAGGGGCCAAGGCTCTGAAGAAATTCGGCGCCAAGGACATCTACGCCTGCGTAACCCATCCCATCCTGACGGATCCGGCACTGAGCCGTATTGCCCAGTCCGAAATCAAGGAACTGATCGTGACCAACACGATTCCTCTGCCGCCCAACAAAAAGCATCCGAAGATTACCCAGCTTTCTGTGGCTCCGATCCTGGCAGAGACCATCCTGCGGATTTACAACCAGCTGTCCATCAGCCAGCTGTTTGAAATTTAAAGGGTAAAAGGGTGCTGCGGTGCAGCACCCTTTTTGCGTTTATAGGAGAATCTTATGAAACTAGTTGTTGCCCTGGGGAACATCGGGCGGGAATATGCCGGGACCCGGCACAATATCGGGTTCATGACCGCGGACATCCTGGCCAGCAGGTGGGGGGACACGGACGCCTGGCGGAAGGCGGACAATGCCGTTTACCTGGAAAAACGGATGCCGGAAAAATGCTGGGTGATCAAACCCACCACCTACATGAACAACAGCGGGGCGGCAGTGGTGGATTTTGCCAACTTTTACCACATCCCCCCGGAAGACGTGCTGGTGATCCAGGACGACATGGACCTGCCGGTGGGGACCCTGCGGATCCGCCGGAAAGGGTCTTCCGGAGGCCACAACGGCCTGAAATCCATTGAACGGGCCCTGGGGAGCCAGGCCTATCCCCGGATCAAGGTGGGCATCGGCCACCCGGTCCACCAGGAACAGGCGGTGATCAGCCACGTGCTCCATCCCTTCCAGGGAGAGGACAAGGAAAAGATCCAGGAAGCCCTGGAACAGGCCGCCGATGCGGTGGAAGCCTGGATGCAGGGGGCCGACGTGGGAGAACTGATGCAGCGGTTCAACAAAAAAGCACCCAAAAAGGCCGCCCATGAAGAAACAAAGGAGAATGCCCAATGATGAAAGTCCGTAAAGCCGTGATCCCGGCTGCCGGGTTCGGTACCCGGTTCCTGCCGGAAACCAAAGCCATGCCCAAGGAAATGCTGCCCATTGTGGACAAACCCACCATCCAGTATATTGTGGAAGAAATCCTCCACAGCGGCATCGAACAGATCCTGATCATCTCCGGCCACGCCAAACGGGCCATCGAGGACCATTTCGACAGCTCTCCGGAACTGGAAGAGCACCTGTACGAAAGCGGAAAGATGGAACTGTTGAAGCAGGTCCGGGCCATTTCCAGCATCAAGATCCACTATGTGCGGCAGAAATACCAGCGGGGCCTGGGGGACGCCATCCTCTGCGCCAAGGATTTCATCGACGGGGAACCCTTCGGTGTGATCCTGGGGGATGATGTGGTGTACAACGGCAGCGGTGAACCGGCCCTGAAGCAGCTCATGGACCAGTATGACAAGACCGGGGGCACGGTGATCGGCTGCCAGGTGGTAAAGCCGGAACAGGTGTCCGCCTACGGGATCATCGACGGGGAGGAAACCGACGACCACAACCTGCTGAAGGTGAAGGACATGGTGGAAAAACCCAGCGTGGAAGAGGCTCCCAGCCGGTTTGCCGCCCTGGGACGGTACGTGATCACCCCGGATGTGTTCGATGTACTGGAACAGACCCGGCCCGGGAAGGGCGGGGAAATCCAGCTCACCGACGCCCTCCGGGTGATGGCTCACAACGAAAGCGTCTATGCCTACAATTTCGAAGGGAAACGGTACGACACCGGTGACAAGCTGGGCTACCTGAAAGCCACCGTGGAATTCGCCCTGCGGAGACAGGACCTGGGCCCGGCGTTCAAGGCCTATCTGAAGGAACTGGCGGAGAAAATGGAATAGGGCTGTCATAGGAAAACCGCAGGCCACGGAAGGGCGTGCCTTTGGCGCGCCCCTTCCCTTTTCCCCACCCATATGGTATACTATACCCATCAAATGTACTTTGTAAAATAACAGTTAAGGGGATGAATATCATGACGGAACGGAATTTTTATCAGGCGGTGGCTCATCGGCGGACCAATTATGCCCTGGGGCGGAACATCCCGGTGAGCGAGGACACCATCATCGACACGGTGGAAAAGGTGACCCGGGAGGTGCCTTCGGCCTTCAACATGCAGAGCGGCCGGGTGATCGTGGCCCTGGGGAAGTACCATGACAAGGTGTGGGACATTGTGATGGAAACCCTGCGGAAAATCGTGCCGGCGGAGAAATTCGCTCCTACGGAAGCCAAGGTGAAGGGGTTTGCCGCTGCCTATGGCACCCTGCTGTATTTTGAGGAAACGGACACGGTGAAAAAGCTCCAGGAACAGTTCCCGGGGTACGCGGCCAACTTCCCGGTATGGGCCAGCCAGGGGAACGGGATGCTCCAGTTCGCCCTGTGGACGGCTCTCACGGACCTGGGGCTGGGGGTGAATATCCAGCACTACAACCCGATCATCGATGATGCCATCAAGGCGGCCTTCGAAGTGCCGGACAGCTGGACCCTGGTGGCCCAGATGCCCTTCGGGGAACCCACCGCTGATCCCAAACCCATCGAGAAACTGGATGTGAAGGAACGGGTGTGGGTGAAGAAGTAAGAGCAGCAACTCGGTCAACGGCCAAAGGAAAGAACCCGCCTTTTGGGGGCGGGTTCTTTTTTATGGAAGGAACCCCCAGGGCGGGTTCCTGGAAATACAGGAAAACCGCAGGCCACGGAAGGGCGTGCCTGCGGCGCGCCCCTACGGCGTCAGGGTCGGAGGGTAGGGAAACAACGGGGTTCATCGAAGGGTTGTCTGGCGGGGACCGGGGAATTGATCACAACGGTCAGGGAAACGGATTCCCCGACAATCCCGTTCCCAGGATCATCGTGATGAACTTTTGACCCCAACGACGTAGGGGCTTGCCGCAGGCGAGCCCGTCCCGGCCGCCCATAGCTATTGGGGCACCAGGGCATCTGGCCTCCACCTGCCGCTGACCGCGACCAAAGGGGCTGTCCATTCGGCAGCCCCTTTCCTGTATAGTCACCCGTATCTTTTCATGGTATAATAAAACTGTAAACTGACAATTTGGCTCACCATTCTACCCAGCAGCGGATGATGACAATGCCTGTAAGGGAGTGTATGCTATGGACGAAGACAGGATGGGGTTGGACCTGTTCCGGGATGTGCCGGCGGCCTATGCGGTGTTCCAGGTGATCCCCAATGAGGGGGGATCTGGAGCCATGGATGCCCGGTATGTCTATGTGAACCAGCTGTACTGCACCATTGCTGGCCGCGCCCCCAAGGATCTTTTGGGACACCGGTTCTTTGAGGTGTATCCCCAGGGGAACCCTTTGTGGATGGACTGCTGCCACCGGGCGGTGATGGAACAGACGGAAATCCGCAGCAGACTGTATGAGGAGAGCATCGGCCACTGGCTGGACTTTGCCGTAAAGCCCCTGGAGAACCATCCAGGGTGGGTGGCTTTTGTATTCATGATCGCGGACCGGGAACGGGAAGAGAGCCACGCCATGCGCCGGGGGATGATGACCGATGACGTGATCCTCCGGATCTTCCGGATCCTCAATGGAGAGGAAGGGTATGAGGCTTCCATGGACCATGCCCTGGAAGCCCTGGGAGAAATGATCCACCCGGATCGGCTGTATGTGCTGGAAACCGACGGGAAAACCGTCTCCAACACCTTTGAATGGTGCGCCCCGGGAATTGAACCGGAAATCCAGACCCTGCAGAACAAGGATTATCAGCTGTACATGGGAGGCTGGAGCCAGTTCCTGGAAAGTTCCACCTGTGTGCTGATTGAAGACATCGAACTGCTGCGGGAAGATGATCCGGTGGACTACGAGAACCTGAAGCGGCAGAACATCCAGCGGCTGATCGCCGCACCCTTTTACCTGCAGGGACAGATCGTGGGCTTTTTGGGAGCGGACAATTACGAGGTAAATGACCTGATCAACACTCGGGAAGTGCTGGAAACCATTTCCTATTTCCTCAGTTTCAAGATCCGGAACCACAAGCTGGTGAAACAGCTGGAGCATATGAGCCGGTATGACGCCCTGACTGGGGTCCACAACCGGAACGCCCTCCGGGAGACTCTCCACAGCCTGGCCCGGCAGGATCGTCCCCTGGGGGTGATCTACGCCGATGTGAACGGTCTGAAAGCCACCAACGACCAACAGGGCCACCAGGCCGGGGATGAGCTGATCCGCCGGGCCGTCGGGGTTTTGGTCCGGAACTTTTCCCGGGAGCAGGTGTTCCGGGAAGGGGGAGACGAGTTCCTGGTGCTGGCCCGGAACCTGGGGAAACGGGAATTTTCCCGCCGGGTGGAACAGATCCGCCGGGAACTGGCTGAAGACCCGGAACCCATCCTGGCTGTAGGGGCCCTGTGGCTGGAGGATTCCGCCCGGATCAGGCAGGCCATCCGCCAGGCTGACCGGGAAATGTACCAGGACAAGGCCGCCTATTATGCTCTTCACGAAAGAAGGCACAAAGGCTTGGAAGAGCGGAAGGGGTAGACCTCTTCCTTGACCCGGCCCCACATCCACGGGTATAATAAAGAAAGCCGCGCTTTTTGAGGCGTGGGCTTTCTTTTTATTTGTCAAATTACTCTTATATTTTATTTTTGGAGGTCACACCATGAAATCGCCGAAAAAGCCAAAATCTCCTGTTATACCCTCCTCCCTGACCGTTTCTGAAGAGGAACTGGAGAATATCAACGACCGGTATCTGCAGCTGATCTATGAAACCACCCCGGTGGAAGTGCTGCTGAAGCCCATGAAGGGGAACAGCCGGAAATACCGGAAATACATTATCCAGCTGGGGAAACTGGACAAACGGTCCCCCCGGGTCCGGGAAAAAATCGTCCCCTTTGCGGTGGAACTGTACAAGGAAGGGGACCGGATCTACCGGGATATTGCCGCCTATACCTTCCAGGCCTTCCTGGGCCAGGTATGCCGGAACCTGCAGCAGATTGTAGGGAAGGATCCGGAGAATATCAGGAAAATCTGCAAATACAGCCCGGATGCCATGGCGGAACTGCTGCTGAAATATGGACGGATCTGCCAGAATAAAAAGCAGCCCTTCCGTCCCAATGCCCTGTGGATGGTGCTGGAAATGGCCGGAATGCCCTATCCGGAAGGGAAACAGCACCAGGCGGAATCCCTGCTGAAGAAGAAGGAAAAGGAGGCCCGGGAAACCCAGGACTCCAAAGAGAAGAAAGGGGCCAAAGAGAACAAGGAAGCCAGGAACAGCAAAGAAAATAAAGATAACAAAGATAACAAAGATAACAAAGATAACAAAGATAACAAAGATAACCGGGAACCGGAAGCTTCCCCGGAAGAAGCCACGGAAGAACCGGCCTCCCGGAAGACCCGGAACAGCCGGAAATGGGACAAGGCCGCCCGGAACCGCCGGGGGAAGAAGAACGCCGCTCCGGAACCGGCCCCGGAAGAAACCCCGGCTCCGGCAGAAGAGGCAGCACCGGAAGAAACAGCCGCCCCGGCCCGGCCGGAAGCCCCGGAAACCCCTGCTCCGGAGCCCCGGAACGCCCCGGCTCCCCAGCCGGAAGCCGCCCCGGCACCGGCAGAACCGGCCCCGGCGCCTGACGAACCGGCCGCTCCGGCGGAACCGGAAGCCCCGGAAGAAGAACCCTTCACCACCTATGTGGGCCGGATCAACATTGTGGACAGCTTCTACAACTTCACCCCCATGGGGGTATGGGAACAGGGAACCTACCGGGCCCTGACCCCGGAAGAAATCGATGCCCTGATCCCCCGGGCGGAACAGTACAAGAACATCAACCTGTGGTACAGCCTCCACAGCGACCAGAAATACATGGAAGAACACTTCCACGAAAACGATATCGTCTTCCTGGACCTGGGACCCCATTCCCTGGTGGAAAACAAGGACAGCCAGGGGAATCTCCGGTCCACCGCCTACCGGGTGTTCTGCATCGACGCCCTGAAGGACGGCCGTCTCCGGTTCCCCTTTGGGGAAGGGCTCTATGAACAGGTGCCGGAGACCCATCTCCTGGATCCCCTTTCCATGGATACGGTGCTCCGGCTCCAGGAACCGGGCCTTTTCGCCGGCAAGCAGATCCTGCTCCAGCTCCGGGACGGGTGGATCGCCGGGCCCTATGAGGTCCAGAAGAACATCCGGTTCGGCTTCTTCCTCCAGAGCGATGTGCCGGAAAACCAGTACCTGTTGACCGCCTGCCCGCCGGAAGCCTGGCAGCCCGTCACCTTCTACCCGGCAGAAGGCACCTGGGCCAGCCGGCAGGAAAAGACGGAATGGGTGTTCTGGCACCGGGTGCCCGGGTCTCCCTCCCAGCTGGTGGACCGGGTGCCGGACGAAGTGCTCCTCCGGAGCCTGGTGAAATCCGTCCAGGTGGACGAAGGGGACCTGGTGAAGCCCGGGGTGCTGAAAAGCTTCCTGGAACGGGAAAAGACCCAGCTGTTCAGCGGTCTCCCGGCCCACATCCGCCAGGGACGGATCGCCCGGCTGGAAGCCATCCTGGAAGGGGACGACGCTGCCCGGGAAGGGTATGAACAGGTGGGGGACTTTCTCTACCGGCATCTGCTGGAAAACCTGAACAAGCGGTGGAGCCAGGACTTCATCACCGCCCTTTTGGAACGGTATCCGGACATCTGGCAGGACCTGGGCAGTGCCAAAGGGCTGCCCGCCCGCACCCGGAAGGCCCTGGCCCAGGCGGAACAGCGGAAGAACCAGAAGCCCCGGCCCCAGAGCCCGGAAGCACTGGCGGAAGCCATCAACAGCCTGCCTGCCTCCGGCACCAACAACCGGAAGGCCCTGGACTACCTGATCACTGCCATCCAGAAGGAACGGCCCCAGTACAGCCGGAACCTGATCCTGAACCTGCTGATCTGCACCCACCAGGGGTTCCTTACCGTATTCTCCGGGGCTCCCGGCAGCGGCAAGACCTCCTTCTGCAACCTGTTGGGGAAGGTGCTGGGGCTCACCCAGTTCGACCGGAAGATCGGGGAACAGGAATTCATGAGCACCGCCAACCGGTACATCCCGGTGTCCGTGGAACGGGGCTGGACCTCCAAACGGGACCTGATCGGGTACTACAACCCGCTGACCCGGACCTTTGAGGAAAGCAACCGGGACGTGTACGACGGGCTGAAGCTGCTGGACTGGGAAAAGACCCGGGGGATCCGCCAGTTCCCCTATTACATCCTGCTGGATGAGGCCAATCTGTCCCCCATGGAATACTACTGGGCGGACTTTATGAACGTGTGCGATGACTGGGACGGGGAACACACCCTGAGCCTGGGGTACAACCACCGGCTCCAGCTGCCGGAAACCCTCCATTTCCTGGCCACCATCAACAACGACCACACCACCGAGACCCTGTCTCCCCGGCTCATCGACCGGGCCTGGATCATCACCCTGCCCCGGACTGACGCGGTGCCGGAAATGACCCAGGGGATCAGCCAGGGGGATATCCAGCTGCTGTCCTGGAGCCAGCTGAAGAGCCTGTTCGACGTGGCGCCCCGGGAAAGCTGCCAACTGACCAGCGTGGAACAGAACGTGTACGACCGGATCAAAGCCCGGCTGGCAGAACAGAACATCTACCTGAGCATGCGGATCGAGCTGGCCCTCCGCCGGTACTGGAAGGTGGCCGCCCGGCTCATGGAACCGGAAGACCACATCCGGCCCGGGATCATCGCCCTGGACTATGCGGTGGCCCAGAAGATCCTGCCCAAACTCAGCGGCAACGGGGCGGAATACGAAAAATGGCTGATCCAGTTCCGGGACGACTGTGAAGGCAACCGGATGGTCCAGAGTGCGGCCCTGCTGGACCAGATCCTCCAGTGGGGGAACCGGCGGATGAAGTTCTTCCAGTTCTTCCACTAAGATGGCCATGGAACAATTCATCCGTCTCCGGGAACAGAACGGAGAAGTCCTGACCCTGCCGGTGACCCGGGAGCCCCGTCCCCATTCGGCGGAACGGGTGCTGGCCGCCGCCGGTCACCAGGGGGTGCGGGAAAACCTCCACTACGACCTGGAACTGCCGGGAGACTGGGACTGCACAGGGGCCGGGGTCTCCCTTAACGGGAAGCCTCTCAACAGTCTCTGGGACAGCCGCCGGCACATGATCCTGTTTCCCTACAATATCTTTGCCTACCATATGGGGCTGGTGGAACTGGAAATCACCCTCCAGAAAGGGGAGGAGCCGGGAGAGATCTGGTACACGGATCTGCTGCCGGTACTGATCCAGCCTTCCCAGCAGCAGGAAAACCTGAAGGCCATGGTGGAATACATCTACGCCCACCAGGCGCCGCTTTTGCGGGATAAAGCCCCGGAGGGCACCGGCCCGGACAGCCGGAACGGGTTCCAGGATTTCCTGTCCCAGCTGACCCTGGCAGAGGAGATCCTCCAGGTGTATGAGGAAAGCTACGGGTATTTCAAGGCCAACTGCCGGCATACCCTGGAAACCGCCGAAGTGGTGGACTGGACGGAAAAGGTCCAGACTGTCAGCCCCCACACCCTCCAGTACCTGGTCCGGCACCCGGAATACCTCCGGGAGGCCCCTTTCGGGATCCAGGTGGGGGACAAGCACTACCTGCCGGAAAAACTCCTGATGACCCAGGACAAAATGAGCCGGGACGTGTACGAGAACCAGGTGGTCCTCAGCTTCCTCCAGCGGATGCTCTACGACATCGGGGAGGAGGGAAAGGAAATCCGGGCCCTGGTCCAGGGGCTGGACCTGCCGGAAGCCGACCGGGAGGGGTACCAGCTGTCCTCCCAGGTGCTCTACGCCAACGCCGCCCACATGCTGAAGGGCTTCCTGGAACGGTGCGATGAGGTGGAGGAGCGGCTCCAGGAAATGTTCGTGTCCTACCGGCAGATTTTGCCGGTGACCCTGCTGGACGCCAGCCAGATGCCGGAACCTACGGAGCCCTTTTTCCGGGTGCCCCAGTATTACCGGATCTATCTGTGCATCCACCAGTGGTACCAGAACACCTGCCGCCACTTTCCCCGGGAGCGGATGCTCCTCAATTTGTACGAAAACACCTTCGTGTTCGAGATCTACTGCCTGGCCCGGCTGCTCCAGGGGCTCCGGCAGGAAGGGTTTGTACTGGAGGAATGCCGCCGGAAGGTGTACACCCTGGGCAGCCGGAACCTGTACGACCATTCCGGGTACCAGAACGTGTACCGGCTGGAGCGGGGGGACGAGGAACTGACCCTGTTCTTCCAGCCGGTGCTCACGGACCAGCCGGAACAGGGCCCGGGGGCCATCCACCTGTACCGGAACACCACCTACGCCTTCAAGCCCCTGGAAGAGGGCCATTATTACACCCCGGATTACCTGCTCCGGTGGAAGCAGGGGAACCGGGAGAACTACCTGATCCTGGACGCCAAGTACAGCTACCGGAAAAAAGTCCTCCAGGAACTGATGCCGGAAATGAGCTACAAATACCTGCTGTCTCTCAGCCCGGTGCCCTATGAAGAAAAGGGACAGCCGGTGGAAGTGGCGGTACGGGGCCTGGAGATCCTCTACGGCCTTACCCACGGAGAACAGCAGCTGGAAAGCTTCTACAACTGCCAGCTGCCGGTCAAAGAGATCCGCCCCGCCGCCAACGTGATTCCCTTCTCCGAAGAAGTGACCGAAGAAAACCAGCAGGAGAACATCCGGGAGCTGCTCCGGGAAGTGAGGGGATAAGGGCCGGTCAACGGTCAGCAGCCGAAGGAGACCATTTGCCGGGGGCAAATGGTTTTGAACGTATAAAACTGGAGGCCACGGAAGGGCGGGCCTTCGGCACGCCCCTACAGCGTTGGAATCGGGAGTCGACAACAACGGTCAGGGAAACGGAATTCCCCGACAACCCCGTTTCCTTGTCTCTGTGGAGATCCCTTGACCCCAACGGCGTAGGGGCTTGCCGGAGGCGAGCCCGTCCCGGCCGCGTTTGGCTTCCACCGGCCGCTGACCATTGACCGCTGACAAAAAGGGGCTGTTGCTCTTGCAACAGCCCCTTTTCCGTGCATCTCCCGCCCATTTGTGATATGATAATATACTAGAGCATTATTTTTATTTGACAAAGGGGAATGACCATGACGAAACCTGCTTTTTATATTACGACGCCCATTTACTATCCCAGCGCCGACCTGCACATTGGACATGCCTACTGCACCACCATTGCCGACACCATCGCCCGGTACAAACGGGCCAACGGCTTTGATGTCCAGTTCATCACCGGCAGTGACGAACACGGGCTGAAGATCCAGCGGAAGGCGGAATCCTTCGGGGTAAAGCCCATTGAATACACCGACAAGATCGTGGCGGACTTCAAGAAGCTGTGGGAGATGCTGGGGGTCAGCTACACCTCCTTCGTCCGCACTTCCAGCCCGGAACACGAAAAGACCGTCCAGACCCTGCTCCAGAAGGTGTGGGAACAGGGGGACATCTACAAAAAAGACTACGAAGGCCTGTACTGCGTGCCCTGCGAATCTTTCTGGACCGAACACCAGGTGGAGGAAGCCGGGGGCGTGTGCCCGGACTGCGGCCGTCCTGTGGAAAAGATGAAGGAATCCAGCTATTTCTTCCGGATGTCCAAATATGCGGACCGGATCCTGGAATACATCGAGACCCATCCGGATTTCATCCAGCCTGTTTCCCGCCGGAACGAAATGATCAACTTCATCAAACAGGGACTGGAAGACCTGTGCATCAGCCGGAGCAGCTTCGACTGGGGCATCCAGGTGCCCTTTGACCCCAAACATGTGGTGTACGTGTGGTTCGACGCCCTGCTGGCCTACTTCACCGGCATCGGTTTCGGTCAGGACATGGACAAATTCAACCGGTTCTGGCCGGCGGACCTCCACCTGGTGGGGAAGGAAATCGTCCGGTTCCATACCATTATCTGGCCGGCCATGCTGATGGCCATGGGCTTCGACCTGCCCAAGGAAGTGTACGGCCACGGCTGGCTGGTGGTAGACGGGGACAAAATGTCCAAGTCCAAGGGCAATGTGGTGGATCCGGTGCAGCCCATCAAAGAATTCGGCGCTGACGCCGTCCGGTATTTCCTGCTCCGGGAAATCAACTTGGGCAGCGACGGGAACTATTCCCGGAAGGGCCTGATCAAACGGTTCAACTCCGACCTGGCCAACGACCTGGGGAACCTCCAGTACCGGACCGTTTCCATGATTGACAAATACCACGGGGGCATCGTCCACAAGACCGTGGTGGACAGCGAAACCGATGAGAAGTTCCGCAGCCTGGCCGCCGAAACCCTGAAGAACTACCGGGCCGCCATGGACAGATACGCCCTCAACGACGGGATCAAGGCCATCTGGGCCTATGTGGGGGCCGCCAACAAGTACATCGACGAAACCACCCCCTGGATCCTGGCCAAGGATCCCGCCCAGGCCAAACGGCTGGAAGCGGTGATGTACAACCTGGCAGACGCGGTCCGGAACATCGCCATCCTGATCTCCTCCATGATGCCCTTCACCGCACCCAAGATCTTCGCCCAGCTGGGCCTGGAGACTCCGGAACAGTTCGACCTGAACGACGTGGCCTGGGGCAACTTCCCTGACGGCACCAAGGTGGCCAAGGGCCAGCCCATCTTCCCCCGGATCGAAGAAGAGGAAGAAGACAAGGCTCCGGAACCCAAAAAGGAAGCCAAACCGGCCAAAAAGGACAAGAAGGCGGAGAAAAAGGCTGAAGGGGTCGTGACCCCGGACCAGTGCACCATCGAAGACTTCGGCAAACTGGACCTGCGGGTGGGCACCATCCAGAAAGCGGAAAAAATGCCCAACGCGGACAAGCTGCTGAAGATCGCAGTGAAGGTGGGGGACGAAGTCCGGACCATCGTTTCCGGCATCGCTCCCTATTACAAGGAAGAAGAACTGACGGGCAAGAACGTGATCGTCATCGCCAACCTGAAGCCGGCCAAACTCCGTGGCGTGGAATCCCGGGGGATGCTGCTGGCCGCGTCTGACGGCCAGGGGAACCTGAAACTGGCGGAAGTGCCGGGGATCGCCTCCGGCAGCAAGGTGAAATAACATGCATAAGCTTCCTTTGTTCGATACCCACGCCCATGTGGACGTGGAGGATTTTGACGAAGACAGGGAAGAGCTGCTCCGTTCCATCGGAGAGACCATGGCCGGGATCATTGATCCCGGCTGTGACATTCCCAGCTCCCAAACGGCCCTTGCCCTGGCCCACCAGTACCCCTTTGTGTGGGCGGCAGTGGGGATCCATCCGGAAGAGATCAGCCACAGCAGCCTGGAGGACCTGAAACAGATCGAAGCCTGGTGCGCCGATCCCCGGGTGGTGGCCATCGGGGAGATCGGTCTGGATTACTACAACGATGAACATTCCCCCCACGGCCTGCAGCAGGAATTTCTGATCCGCCAGCTGGACCTGGCCCGGAAAACCGGCCTGCCGGTGATCATCCACGACCGGGATTCCCATGAGGACGTGCTCCGGATCATCCGGGAAGAAGGCAAAGGCGTCCGGGGGGTGCTCCACTGCTTTTCCGGGGACTGGGCCATGGCGGAAGAGGCCCTGGCCCTGGGCTGGTACCTGGGGTTCGGGGGCACCAGCACCTTCAAGAACGACCGGGGGGTAAGATCCATCCTGGCCCGGGTGCCGGAAGACCGGATCCTGTTCGAGACCGATTCCCCCTACATGGCCCCTGTGCCCTACCGGGGAAAGCGGAACAACCCTCTGTACACCGCCATTGTGGCAGAGCGGGCGGCGGAACTCCGGGGGACCACACCGGAAAAAATCATGGAAAGTTCAACAAATAATGCGAAAAAGCTGTTTTTCCGTCTCACAAACCAGTAAAACAGCTGTACAGTCTACAAAAACGTCACAAATTACACCTGTCAGAGTGCATAATTTTAGTACCTGGTACTAATTTAATTTTGACAGGAATCGCCTCCTTATGGTATGATGCAAGCACTTTAAGGAGGCGAAACTTTGCGAAAATCACAACCTTTTAAGCGTCCCTACAAGTGGATTGTTGTCTGCCTGCTGCTGGCTGCCAGCGTGAACCTGGTGGGCTTTGCGGCCCAGCCCAAAACCGTGAGCATCAAAGTGGACGGACAGACCATAACCCTGCAGACCAGAGCCCTGACCGTTCAGGGAGCCCTGGAAGAAGCCGGTGTTGTTCTTCAGAAAGCCGACGGATATGAACTGGTCGGCGAAGAGGAAAAACTCAATGATGGAGCTACCATCGAAGTGACCCGGGCCATGCCCGTGAAAGTTTGGAAAGCAGGAAGAACCACCGAATACACCATCGGACGCAAAACCGTGCGAGACGTATTGAATGCCGTGGGAGTGGATTACAAAGGATTCCAGGTCTATCCGGGACTGGACACGGAAGTGACCCCGGACATGACCATCCACATTATTTCTCCCACCAATAAACTGACCACCGAAACCCGGGACATCCCCTATGAAGTGGAGATGCGGAACAATGACAACCTGCCCCGGGGCCGGCAGAATGTGATCTCCCCCGGCCAAAACGGGCAGGAAAAGGTCACCTACCGGGAAATCAAGGTGGGCAGCGAAACCGTAAGACAGGAGCTGAACCGGGAAGTGCTCTCGGAACCGGTCCCTGAAATCGTGGAAGTGGGTACGGGGAACAACCTGAATATGATCGAAACCTCCCGTGGTTTCGTCCGTTACCGCTCTGCCCGGACGGTGGAAGCATCCGCCTACACCATGGCAGAAGGCAGCGGCACAGGGCTCACCTCCACCGGCGTAGTCCCCTATCATGGGGTGGTGGCCGTGGATCCGGACGTGATCCCCTACGGCACTCGAATGTACATCCCCGGCTACGGCTTTGCTGTGGCAGCGGACTGCGGCGGCGCCATCAACGGCAATACCATCGACCTGTTCATGGAAGATTATGGCGATGCCATTTCCTGGGGCCGGCGGGATGTGACTGTGTATTTCTTGGAGTAAAAGACAGGAGAAAATCGTGCTGAAAGAAGTGCTGGTAGTAGAAGGCAAGATGGACACCGTGGCGGTGAAGAAGGCAGTGGATGCTGAGACCATCGAGACCGGGGGATTCACCCTGGCGCCCCATACCCTGGCCCTGATCGAAGCAGCCTACAGGAAACGGGGGATCATCATCATGACCGATCCCGACGGCGCGGGAGAGCGGATCCGGAAATTCTTGACGGAGCGCTTCCCCAAAGCCGGACAGGCTTTTGTGCCCAAGGCGGAGGCCCTGGCCCATCATGATGTGGGCATTGAACAGGCCCAGCCGGAGGCCATCCGGAAAGCCCTGTCCAAGGTCCGTTTCCAGGAAATGGAGCCCCGAAAGGAATTTTCCTCTCGGGACTTGTTTGTTTCCGGGCTGTCAGGGTCTCCGGAGGCGGTGGCCCGGCGGGACAGACTGGGAGCCATCCTGGGCATCGGCTACGGGAATGCCAAGCAGATGGTCCATCGGCTGAACAATTACGGAGTGACCCGGGAGGAATTCCAGGCCGCTCTGGCGGAAATCGACGGGGAAGGGAAATGACATGCTGCATCCAGTGATCGCCAGCCGGGACGTGACCCGGTACATCCTCGATACTTTTGGCCTCCGGGCCAAGAAGAAGTTCGGACAGAACTTTTTGATCAATGAACAGGTGGTCTGGGGGATCGCCCGGGAAGCCCAGGTGGGCCCCGGAGACCTGGTGCTGGAAATCGGCCCGGGAATCGGTACCCTGACCCAGGCCCTGGCGGAGACCGGGGCCCAGGTGAAAAGCGTGGAGATCGACCGGACCCTGCTGCCCGTCCTGGCCAAAACCCTGGAAGGGTATGACAATGTGGAAATCGTCCCCGGGGACGTGCTGAAGGTGGACCTGGGGGAAGTGACGGAGCACCGGCCCTTTACGGTGGCCGCCAACCTGCCCTATTACATCACCACCCCCATCATCTTCGCCCTTTTGGAAGAGGATCTGCCCCTCCAGAGGCTGGTGGTGATGGTCCAGAAGGAAGTGGCGGAGCGGATGATCGCTGCTCCGGGAGGGAAGGATTACGGCCCTCTGTCCCTGGCTCTCCAGTATTATTCCCAGCCCCGGCTGGCCATCCCGGTGCCCGCCCGGGACTTTATGCCCGCCCCCAAGGTGGATTCCATGGTGGTGGTCTGCGACAAACGGGAGCACCCGGCGGTGGATGTTCCGGCGAAGCTGTTCTTCCGGGTGGTGAAGGCGGCCTTTTCCCAGCGGCGGAAAATGCTCAGCAACTGCCTGAAGACCCTGGGCATCACCCCGGACCAGGTGAAGGAACTGCTGGATGGGGCCGGCATCGACGGGAAGCGGAGAGGGGAATCCCTTTCCATGGACGAATTCGGCAGCCTGGCCCAGGCCTACGGGAAGCTGCTGGAACCATGAGCTGCCGGTACAAGTTCTTTGCCCACCGGCAGTGCGAATTCTTTCCCTGCCACAAAGGGGCGGACCCGGACCGGTTCAA
Source organism: Acidaminococcus sp. (assembly GCF_057597765.1). Taxonomy (NCBI): domain Bacteria; kingdom Bacillati; phylum Bacillota; class Negativicutes; order Acidaminococcales; family Acidaminococcaceae; genus Acidaminococcus; species Acidaminococcus sp. Next base: position 96,720 of record NZ_DBMBXK010000004.1, read on the forward strand.
CTGCCTGTTCTGCTACTGCCCCCTGTACCTGGTGCCGGACTGCGGCGGGGATTTCACCCGGCTGGGAGATGGGAACAAAGACTGCAGCCGCTGCCTTTTGCCCCACGACCCGGACCGGTACGACCAGGTGGTCCGGACCCTGCAGAAAAAAGTTTTCAAGCCTTTTGACAAAAAATAGTCAAAGGGCTTGATTTTTTTTGGAAACATGCTATTATAGATACTGTAGTTAGCACTCCAGTGAAATGAGTGCTAATAAAAATGCAAACAACCCATTGCTCATAGAATGAAAGGGGATACGTAAGATGTTAAAACCTTTGGATGATCATGTTGTAGTTGAACCCATTGTACAAGAAGAAAAAACCAGCAGCGGCATTTACCTGCCGGATACTGCTCACAAAGACAAACCCCAGACCGGCAAAGTGGTTGCCGTAGGCACCGGCCGTCTCCTGGAAAACGGCACCCGGGTCCCTTCTGAAGTGAAGGCAGGGGATGTGGTGGTATTCGCCAAATACTCCGGCAGTGATGTAACCCTGGACGGGAAAGACTACATCATCCTGAGAGACAGCGATATCCTGGCGGTTGTGGAAGACTGAAAGCTTTCCTCCGTCCCGTATCTGGTAGAAAATACCAAACCGTACATTATCTGGAATTAAGGAGTCGATCAATATGGCTAAACTGATTAAATTTGATGAAGATGCCCGCCGTGGCTTGGAACGGGGTGTCAATGCCCTGGCTGATGCCGTAAAGGTAACCCTGGGGCCCAAAGGCCGGAACGTTGTACTGGAAAAGAAATTCGGTTCTCCCACCATCACCAACGATGGGGTAACCATTGCCAAGGATATTGAACTGGAAGATCCGTTCGAAAACATGGGCGCCGCCCTGGTCCGTGAAGTGGCCACCAAGACCAACGACATCGCCGGCGACGGTACCACCACTGCTACGGTGCTGGCCCAGTCCATCGTCCATGAAGGGATGAAGAACGTGGTGGCCGGTGCCAACCCCATGGTCCTGAAGAAAGGGATCAAGAAAGCCACCGATGCCCTGGTTGACGAACTGAAGAAGAGCGCCAAGGCTGTCAGCACCAAGGAAGAAAAGGCACAGGTTGCCTCCATTTCCGCCGGTGATGAAGAAATCGGCGGGCTGATCGCCGATGCCATGGAAAAAGTGGGCAACGACGGCGTAATCACCGTGGAAGAATCCAAGACCATGGACACCTCCCTGGAAACCGTAAAAGGCATGCAGTTCGACCGTGGGTACATCTCCCCTTACATGGTAACGGATCCTGACAAGATGGAAGCCGTTATGAGCAACCCGTACGTATTCATTACGGACCGGAAGATTACCCTGATCAACGACATTATGCCCGTACTGGAAAAGGTTGTACAACAGGGCCGTGAACTGCTGATCATCGCTGAAGACGTGGAAGGGGAAGCCCTGGCTACCCTGGTTGTGAACCGTCTGCGTGGCACCTTCAAGGCTGTGGCTGTAAAGGCTCCTGGCTTCGGTGACCGCCGGAAGGCCATGCTCCAGGATATCGCCACCCTCACCGGTGCTACGGTCATCAGTGAAGAAGTGGGCCGGAAACTGGACAGCGCTACCCTGGCTGACCTGGGTACTGCCGGTCAGGTACGGGTAACCAAGGACATGACCACCATCGTTGACGGCGGCGGCGACAAACAGGCTGTGGCTGACCGGATTGCCTCCATCAAGGCCCAGATCCCTGCCACCACCTCTCAGTTCGACAAGGAAAAACTCCAGGAACGCTTGGCCAAACTGTCCGGCGGCGTAGCTGTGATCAAGGTTGGTGCTGCTACCGAAACCGAACTGAAAGACAAGAAACTCCGTATCGAAGATGCCCTGAACGCCACCCGTGCTGCTGTGGCTGAAGGCATTGTGGCCGGCGGCGGCACCGCTCTGCTGCAGGTACAGCCGGTTCTGGACGAACTGGAAGCCAAGGCTGACGGTGATGAAAAGACCGGTATCGATATTGTAAGACGGGCCATTGAAGCACCGGTACGGCAAATCGCCAACAACGCCGGCCTGGAAGGCGCCGTCATCGTGGAAGCTGTGAAGAAGGCTGCCAAAGGCACCGGCTTCAACGCTGCCACCGAAGAATATGTGGATATGATCAAAGCCGGTATCGTGGATCCCTGCAAAGTAACCCGCAGTGCTCTCCAGAACGCCGCTTCCATCGCTTCCATGATCCTGACCACGGAAGCCGTAGTAGCCGACAAACCGGCTGAAAAAGGCGCCGCAGCAGCCCCTGCCATGGGCGCTGGGATGCCTGGAATGATGTGAGATCAGACCTGAACAGGCACAACGAAATCCCCCTGGGAAACCAGGGGGATTTTTTGCGCCTAATGTCAAAGGAGACCATTTGCCGGGGGCAAATGGTTTTGAAGGGAAACGCAGCCCGTTGGGCTGCTAACCCACCACCATTGCGCAGGCGCAACGGTCCCCCGCCCTTGCAAAGGGCGGATAACAAGTACACGGGCTTCGCCCTTGTACTCAAATAAGCAATGGGTCCATGGACCCAGCCTATATCCGCCCTTTGCAAGGGCGTAAGCAGGGAGCATCCGCTTCAGCGGATAGCGAGGTCGCTTATGCCGTAGCTGGGGACCAGCCGCAAGGCTGGTGGTGGGTTAGGCGCCGCAATACCCGGCGCCGTCCTCCTTCCTGCACCGGCCCTTGGGGGACCTGGTCCCAACGACCGGAGAAGACTCCCAGACCCCAACGCCGTAGGGGCTCGCCGTAGGCAAGCCCGACCCGGCCGCCCAAGGGGCTGTGTCCCCTGGCAAGGGGGGAAGGACCCGGGGCAGCGGGTAGGGGGTTCTTTCCACCAATCTTTTACAAAATTCTATTTACGAATCATTCTTAAAATGCTATACTATATCTATACCAACAAACTATCCATTCTGATCATATAGAGGAGGAATTTCAATATGGAAAAACGTACCGTAACCTTTGCCGGCGACCCTGTGGCCCTGGTGGGGCCGGAAGTGAAAGTGGGCCAGCAGGCTCCTGATTTCAAACTCATCGACAACAAACTGGGGGAAAAGACCCTGAAGGATTATGAAGGGAAGATCAAAGTGATCTCCGTGGTGCCTTCCCTGGATACCGGGGTCTGCGACGCCCAGACCCGCTGGTTCAATCAGGATGTCACCGGCCTGTCCGAAGATGTGGTGGTGCTCACGGTCTCCATGGACCTGCCCTTTGCCCAGGCCCGCTGGTGCGGCGCCGCCGGGGTGGAAAACGTGGTGACCCTGTCCGATCACCGGGACGCTTCCTTCGGGAAGAACTACGGCTTCCTCATGGACGGCCTGCGGCTGGAAGCCCGGGGGGTCGTGGTCATCGACAAAAACGACAAAGTGACCTACGTGGAATACGTCCCCGAAGTGACCCATGCCATCAATTTCGACGGAGTGCTGGCTGCAGTGAAGGGGATGCTGTAAGAACAGCCAACAGTCACTAGCCACTAGTCGGCAGCCAAAGGAAAGAACCCGCCTTTTGGGGGCGGGTTCTTTTTATGGGAAAACGTCTCACGCCAAAGGAGACCATTTGCCGGGGGCAAAGGGTCCTGAAGGGAAACGCAGCCCGTTGGGCTGCTAACCCACCACCATTGCGCAGGCGCAACGGTCCCCCGCCCTTGGAAAGGGCGGATAAGCGCTCGGGCTTGCGCCCATAGCTTTTGGGAGTACCAGGGGAGATCCCGCATGATCTATATTCATCCTATGCAGGGGCGGAAAAAGGATCGGGCTGACCGCCCGTTGCTTTCAGTATACGCAGCATATTGCAGTACCAGAAAACGAGGGACCAAGTTCCCGAGTTTTTATCCGCCCTTTGCAAGGGGGGGGCGAGCGTCGTGGAGGTGGTCCTGAATGCCTAAGTATATCCGCCCTTTGCAAGGGCGTAAGCAGGGAGCATCCGCTTCAGCGGATAGCGAGGTCGCTTATGCCGTAGCTGGGGACCAGCCGCAAGGCTGGTGGTGGGTTAGGCGCCGCAGTACTCGGCGCCGTCCTCCTTCCTGCACCAAAACTTGGGGGACCTGGTCCCATCGACCGGAGAAGACTCCCCGACTCCAACGCCGTAGGGGCTCGCCGAAGGCAAGCCCAACCCGGCCGCCCAGGGGGCCCATCCCTTCAACGCCAAATGGGTCCGCATTTGGCTTCCCCCGGCCATTGACCATTGACCATTGACGGCCCCGCCCCGGCGGGGCCCTTCCCAACCGAAAGGACGACCTCCATGAACTTCTTCTTCCATACGCTTCTCCCCTGGATCCGCTCCAACACCATCCTTTTCCTGGCCTCCCTGGGGGCCCTGCTGTCCTTTGGGGCGGTGCCTCCTTCCCGGGCTCTGGTGGGGGCCCTTAACCTGCCGGTACTGGCCCTTCTGTTCTGCCTTATGGGGGTGATCGGGGGTCTGCGGGAAACGGGCTTCTTTGACAGGCTCCTGGACCATCTCCTGGAAAGGCTGTCCACCACCCGGCAATTGGGGGCGGTGCTGGTGTTTGCCTGCTTCTTCGGCAGCATGTGGGTCACCAACGACGTGGCCCTGATCACCTTCGTCCCCTTTGCCCTCCTCAGCCTGGCCGGGCAGGCAACGGAAAAACAGACAGCCCGGATCATCATCCTCCAGACCCTGGCCGCCAACCTGGGGAGCATGGTCACCCCGGTGGGGAATCCCCAGAACCTGTACCTGTACTTCCATTATCAGATGGAACTGGGGGGATTCCTGGCCCTGCTGCTGCCCTACACCCTGGTGTCCCTGGGGATGCTGGCCCTGGGGGTGGTCCTGTGGGTGCCCTGCCGGCCTCTGGAAAAACGGGGGAGGGGGGAACCCGGGAAAGGGAGCCCCGGGAAATACGGAAAGCTCCTGGGGTTCCTGTTCTGTCTGTGCCTTTTGACCGTGGCCCATGTGCTGGACTGGCGGGTGACCCTGGGGGCGGTGACCCTGGGGATCCTGGCCGTCCGGCCCCGGTGGTTCCGGTGGGTGGATTACCGGCTGCTGGGGACTTTTGTGGCCTTTTTTGTGCTGATCGGGAACCTGGGCCAGATCCCGGCCTTCCGGCAGCTGCTGATTTCCTTTCTGGAGGGGCGGGAATTTTTTACGGCCCTTCTGGCCAGCCAGGTGATCAGCAACGTGCCGGCGGCGGTGCTGCTGTCCGGGTTCACGGACAACGGCCGGGCCCTGGTGCTGGGTACGGACATCGGGGGCCTGGGGACCCTGATCGCCTCCATGGCCAGCCTGATTTCCTACGGGTATTATGTACGCCGCTACCCCTGGCTCCAGGGATATTATCTGAAGGCATTCACCCTGGCCAACCTGGCCTTCCTGGTGCCCCTGGCGGGGATGGCAGCGGTTCTGTAGGGGCCCGCCCGGAGAGGGCCCATCCCTTCAACGCCAAATGGGTCCGCATTTGGCCTCCTCCGGCCATTGACAATTGACAATTGACCATTGACCATTGACGGCCCCGCCCCGGCGGGGCCTTTCCCATTGACAACCCCCCGGAAAAACTCTATAATTTACAAGATATGGTAATAGCCAAAAAGCCTATAAAGGAGTCGTGAAACATGGCTGAACAAACAATTTTGACCGAAGAAGGTCTCAAAAAATTAGAAGACGAACTGGATTATCTCCGTTCCGAGAAACGGCAGCAGGTGGCCGAACGGCTGAAGGTTGCCATTTCTTACGGGGACATCAGCGAAAACTCCGAATATGACGATGCCAAAAACGAACAGGCCTTTGTGGAAGGCCGGATCCTGACCCTGGAAAACATGATCCGGAATGCCAAGATCATCAAGGATTCCGACATTACCAAAAACGTGGTTTCCCTGGGCTGCAAGGTGAAGATCGAAGACATGGAAACCCATGATCAGGAAGAATACACCGTGGTAGGGACCACCGAAGCCGACCCTATGGCCGAACCGCCCCGGATCTCCAATGAATCCCCGGTGGGCAAAGCCATCCTGGGCCAGAAGGTGGGTTCCGTGGTGAAGGTCACCACCCCCATCGGTGAACTGGACTACAAGATTGTAGCCGTAAGCCGTCCCGGCGCTGCCAAAAAGGCTGCCGCCAAGGACGCAAAATAATTTCGCAAAGAATCAGGAGGGTTTTCATGTCCGACGAAAAGAAGAACCAACCGGACGTAGAGAAGGAAGCACTGGCGGACGAAGACGTCAATGAACAGATGCAGGTCCGTCTGGATAAAATGCACAAACTGGAAGAAAAGGGCATCCTGCCCTTTGGCCATGCCTATCAGTGGACCCATCACACCAAAGAAGTCCATGACCAGGTGGATGCCATGGAAGCTGCCGGCACTGTAGTGAAAGTGGCCGGCCGTCTCCTGGCCATCCGGGGCCACGGCAAGACCTGTTTCATGGATCTCCAGGACAAGACCGGCAAGATCCAGCTGTATGTCCGGAAGGACGAACTGGGCGAAGAAGCCTACAGCGTGGTGAAACTGCTGGATATCGGGGATATCGTAGGGGTGGAAGGCACCGTGTTCAAGACCCATATGGGGGAACCCTCCATCCGGGTCCAGAAACTGGAATTCCTCTCCAAGGCCCTGAAACCCCTGCCGGAAAAATGGCATGGGCTGAAAGATAAGGAAATCCGCTACCGTCAGCGGTATGTGGATCTGATCGTGAACCCGGAAGTCCGGGATGTGTTCGTGAAACGGACCCAGATCATCAAGTGCATTCGGCAGGTGCTGGACGACCAGGGGTATCTGGAAGTGGAAACCCCTGTGCTGAACACCATCTCCGGGGGCGCCACCGCACGGCCCTTCATTACCCATCACAATGCCCTGGACATCGACCTGTATCTCCGGATCGCCACGGAACTGAACCTGAAGCGTCTGGTGGTAGGGGGCCTGGAACGGGTGTACGAACTGGGCCGGGTGTTCCGGAACGAAGGGATGGACATCAAACACAACCCGGAATTCACCACCCTGGAATGTTATGAAGCCTTCGGGGATTTCAACACCATGATGGACCTGACGGAAAAGATCGTCACCACCTGTGCGGAAAAGGTCCTGGGGACCCTGAAGATCCAGTATGAAGGCACGGAAATCGACCTGACCGGGCCCTGGCCCCGGATGTCCATGATCGACGCTGTGAAGAAATACAGCGGCAAGGACTTCACCGGCGTCAAGGACGTGGAAGTGGCCCGGCAGCTGGCCAAAGAAGCCGGTGTGGCTGTGGAACCCGCCTGGGGCGTGGGCAAGATCATCAACGCCTTCTTCGATGAATTCGTGGAAAAGAACCTGATCCAGCCCATTTTCATCACCGGCCATCCCAAGGAAATCTCTCCTCTGGCCAAGAGCAGTGTGGCGGATCCGGACATCACCGACCGTTTCGAAGGGTACATCTTCGGCCGGGAACTGTGCAACGGCTTCACCGAACTGAACGATCCTCTGGACCAGAAGGAACGGTTCGAAAAACAAGTGGAAGAACGGAATGCCGGGGATGACGAAGCCGGGATGATGGACGAAGACTTCATCAACGCCCTGATGCACGGCCTGCCTCCTACAGGGGGCCTGGGCATTGGCATCGACCGCCTGGTAATGTTCCTGACGGGGGCTGTGTCCATCCGTGACGTGCTGCTGTTCCCCACCATGAAGCCTCTGGACGGTGGGAAGAACGAAGCAGCCAAGGCCCCTGCCGCCGCTCCTGTGGCAGCCGAAACTGCTGCAGCTCCGGCTTTCGAAACGGTGGCACCGGAAAAGATCGACTTCTCCAACGTGACCATCGAACCGCTCTTCACCGACTATGTGGATTTCGACAAGTTTGCAGACTGCGATTTCCGGGTGGTGAAGGTGAAGGACTGCTTCGCCGTGCCCAAGAGCAAGAAGCTGCTCCAGTTCACCCTGGACGACGGCACCGGCACCGACCGGACCATCCTCAGCGGCATCAAGGCCTACTACGATCCGGAAGACCTGATCGGCAAGACCTGTGTGGCCATTGTGAACCTGCCGCCCCGGAAGATGATGGGCATCGAATCCTGCGGGATGCTGCTCAGCGCGGAACATATGGAAGGGGAAGAACGGAAACTCCATCTCCTGATGCTGGATCCCCATATCCCCGCCGGCGCGAAATTGTGCTGATAAAAAGGGCTGTTGCGTGAGCAACAGCCCCTTTTTTCTATGAGGTGTGACAACCATGCAAAAAGACATGACCCGGGGACCCATCCTTCCCCTGATCCTGGAATTCCTTTTCCCCATGTTCGTGGGCAACGTGTTCCAGCAGCTGTACAACATGGCGGATATGATCATCGTAGGCCGGTATGTGGGGGCCGGGGCTCTGGCGGCCGTAGGCTCCACCGGCACCCTGATGTTCCTGGTCCTGGGCTTTGCCCTGGGGATCACCGCCGGTTTCGGCATCCTCACCTCCCAGCGGTTTGGGGCCAGGGATGAGGCCGGGGTCCGCCGGAGCGTAGCCAACGGCACCCTTCTGGCGCTGCTCCTTTCCGGAGCCATGACACTTTTGAGCACCGCCGCCGTGCCCTGGCTCCTGGAACTGTTGAACACGCCGGCGGATATCTGGAACGATGCCCGGACTTACATCACCATCATTTTCCAGGGGCTTTTCACCAACGTATTCTACAACATGGCTTCCGTGTTCCTCCGGTCCGTGGGGAACAGCAAAGCCCCGTTGTTCTTCCTGGTGTTTTCCGCCTGCCTCAATGTGGGGCTGGATCTGCTGCTGATCATCCAGTTTGGCATGGGAGTAGCCGGGGCGGCCCTGGCCACGGTGGTGAGCCAGGGGCTCTCCGTGCTCCTGTGCCTGGTGTACATCCTGAAAAAAGTGCCGGTACTGGTGCCTGAGAAACAGGACTGGGGACTGTACCGGTATGAGACCCGGGAACAGCTCCGGATGGGGGTGCCCATGGCTCTTCAGTTTTCCATCACCGCCTCCGGAATCATGATTGCCCAGTCTGCCATCAACCTGTTCGGTTCCACCGCTGCCGCGGCTTATACGGCGGCTTCCAAGGTATCCATGCTGCTGACCCAGGGGTGTCTGTCCATGGGCCAGACCATGGCCACCTATGCAGGCCAGAATTTCGGCCGGGGAGACCTGGAACGGATCCGCCTGGGGGTGAAGAAATCCCTCCGGGTGATGGCCCTGTATTCGGTGCTGGCGGCGGTGGTGCTCCACTATCTGCTGCCCTGGCTCATGGGCTTCTTCTTTTCCGGGGATACGGACCCGGCGGCCCTTATGCCCTGGGCCCAAACCTATGGAGACATTGCCATGTGGTTCTACCTGCCCCTGAGCAGCATCTTCATTTACCGGAATGCCATGCAGGGGGTGGGGTACGCCCTGGCGCCCACCCTGTGCGGGGTGGTGGAACTGGCCGCCCGGGGCGGCACGGCCCTTCTGGGCATGCACACCCACAGCTACGCCATCTCCGCCGCCTGCGACCCCATGGCTTGGCTGACCGCCGGCCTGTTCGCCTGGTGTGCCTGGCAGTGGGTGATGAAGGATATGAAGAGAAAAAAGGGGGTGTGAAAAGATTCACACCCCAATCGTGGAAAAAAAGACTGGCGCCGCAGGCGCCAGCCTTTTTTTATCCTCAATTATACTTCAGCACCGCTCCCTGTGCTGCGGAGGACACCAGGGAAGCGTACCGGGCCAGGTAGCCCTTCTTCACCTTGGGTTCCGGGCACACCCAGTTTTCCTTCCGTTTGGCCAGCTCTTCGTCGCTGACCCGCACGTTCAGGGTCCGGTTGGGGATATCGATGTCGATGATGTCCCCTTCTTCGATCAGGGCGATATTGCCCCCTTCCCGGGCTTCCGGGGAGATGTGGCCGATGCAGGCCCCCTGGGTGGCTCCGGAGAACCGGCCGTCAGTGAGGAGCGCCACGGATTTCCCCAGGCCCATGCCGGTGATCACGGCGGTGGGGTTCAGCATTTCCCGCATCCCCGGGCCGCCCTTGGGCCCTTCGTAGCGGATCACCACCACATCACCCGGGTTGATCTTCTTGCCCACAATGGCTTCGATGGCTTCGTCTTCGGAGTTGAACACCCGGGCGGGACCGGAATGTTTCAGCATTTCCGGAGCCACGGCGCTTTCCTTCACCACAGAGCAGTCCTGGGCGATGTTCCCTTTCAGCACGGCGATGCCCCCGGTTTTCCGGATGGGGTCCTTCACCGTGTGGATCACTTCCGGACGGAGGATCTTGGCGCCCTTGATGTTCTGGCCTACGGTCTTGCCGGTGACGGTGAGGCAGTCCTTTTCAATGAGTCCGTGCTTGGCCAGTTCGTTCATCACTGCCCGGATGCCCCCGGCTTCTTCCACATCCACCATGTGGAAGGTGCCACCTGGGCTTAGCTTGGTCAGGTAGGGGGTCTTCTTGCTGATTTCGTCGAATTCTTCCAGGGTCAGGTCCACCCCGGCTTCATGGGCAATGGCCGGCAGGTGGAGGCAGGTATTGGTGGAGCCCCCCATGGCCATGTCCACGGTAATGGCGTTCTTGAAGGCCTTGGCGGTCATGATGTCCCGGGGCCGGATGTTCTTGGCCAGCATTTCCATTACCTGTTTCCCGGCCTGTTTGGCCAAGGCGATCCGGGCACCCTGGTAGGCGGCAGGGATGGTGCCGTTGCCCGGCAGGCCCATGCCCAGCACTTCCGTCAGGGAGTTCATGGTGTTGGCGGTAAAGAGCCCGGCACAGGAGCCGCAGCCCGGGCAGGCGCAGTGTTCGATGGCAGACAGTTCCTGTTTGCTGATTTTCCCGGCTTCAAACCGGCCGGCGGCTTCGAACACGGTGCTGACGCTGATGTCCTTCCCCTGGTACCGGCCCGGGAGCATGGGGCCCCCGCTGACCACCACCGTAGGGATGTTCAGCCGGGCAGCGGCCATGAGCATCCCGGGAACGATCTTGTCGCAGTTGGGGATCAGCACCAGGGCGTCAAAGGCATGGCCGTTGGCCACCGCTTCGATGCTGTCCGCCACCAGCTCCCGGCTGGCCAGCGGGTATTTCATCCCGTCATGGCCCATGGCGATCCCGTCGCAGATACCGATGGCAGGGAATTCAATGGGGGTGCCGCCGTTTTCCAGCACACCATATTTAACGGCCTTGGCGATCCGGTCCAGATCCATATGGCCGGGAATGATTTCATTCTGGGCATTGCAGATGCCGATGAGCGGCTTTTTCAATTCATCTTCCGTATATCCCATGGCATAGAACAGAGAGCGGTGGGCCGCCCGGGTGGAACCTTTTTTCACTGTTGTACTTCTCATAGTATTCCTCTTTTCCCTCATGTACTGGCGTTTCCGCCGTAATATAACCAATACTGTAACACGATGGAAAAAGAGTGTCAACGAAAAGCAGAATCAGTCCTTTTTGACGTGGACAGTTGTACAAGGTTTTACATATAGGGTGGTCTGGCCCGTGTAGATCACGAATCCGGGCTTGGCTCCGGAGGGCTTTTTCACCAGCCGTTTCTCTGCATAATCCACCGGCACCCGGTCGGCGTTCCGTCCCTTGCTGTACCCGGCAGCCAGCTGGGCGGCGGCCAGGATGTCCTCTTCCCGGGGCTGGGGCAGGGTGGTCTTTAAAATCACATGGGACCCGGGGATGTTCTTGGCATGGAACCACAGGTCGCTGCCCCGGCCCAGCTTGAAGGTCACATAATCGTTCTGCCGGTTGTTCTTTCCAATATAAAGGAAGGTGTCCGGGGTGAGCTGGACCTTCAGGGGGGTGGACCGGCTCTGGGAAGGCTGTTTCTTCCGGGGCTGGGGCAAAAGGCCCAGGGAGATGATCTCCTGTTTGATCTCCCCGATCTCCCCTTTGGTGGAGGCGGTTTCCAGGGACACTTCCAGGCTCTGGAGGTATTCCAGCAGATCGTTGGCCTCTTTCTGCTGCTGCCGGATCTCTCCCACCGCCCGTTTGAACTTGTTGTACCGTTTGTAGTAGGCCTGGGCGTTTTCCATGGGGGTCAGTTCCGGAGCCAGGGCGATCTTCAGCTTCTTTCCGTCGTAGAGACTGTCCAGTTCACAGGAAGTATGGCCCTTTTTCAGGGACCAGCCGTAGGCCATCAGGGTGTCCGCCATGATCTTCTGGGTTTCGGCGTTTTCCGCTTTGGCCAGGTCCTGGGCCAGGTATTTCAGCTTCTTTTCCGTCTTGGCTTCCTGGCTGGCCACCACCTTGGTGAGCAGGTCCTTTTCCGGAATCTGGACCGGCACCAGGGAAGCGCTGTAGGCCTGGGCCGCCAGCAGGGAGGGGAACACCTTCCGGGTCCATTCCGGATGGGTCTGGGGCTCATAGGGCACCAGGTTCTTCATCCGGTTCCGGCTGTCGATCTGGGCCACCACGGTCGGGTCCGTGCCTTCCAGACGCTGACGGATCTCCTGCTGGATGGCTCCGATGGCCTGTTCCACCTTTTGGGCCCCTTCCAGGTCCATAAGATTCACCGGTCCCGTAAAGCCGCTGCGCAGTTCCACTTCCTGGGCGGTGTATTTCCCGATCCCCTGGGTGGCGGCAATGAGCCCCTGGACCAGACTCACATCCCCCTGGGCCACAGCAGCCTCCCGGATGGCGTGAGGGTCCGCCTGGAGAAAATCCAGGCCTTCCTGGGCAGGGGGCAGGGTGTAGGGCAGGTTGGGAAGGATCTGCCGGACCCGGCTCTGGGCTTTTGTTACATGCCGGAGAGCGTCCAGGATGATTCCCTTTTCGTCGGTGAAGATGATGTTGCTGTTCTTCCCGGTAAGTTCCAGGATCAGGTGTTTGGTGATGATCTTCCGTTCCGCCCCGATGAGATCCACATCCAATGTGAGGATCCGGTCCAGGCCCTTTTGGGTCACCCGGGCGATCCGGCCTTCCTCCAGGTGCTTCCGCAGCAGCATGCAGAAGCTGGGGGGCAGGTCCGGCCGCTCCGGCAGGGTCTCCGGCAGGGTGATGAGAGGGGAGGCCCCGTTCATGTCGATCAAAAGATTCACCGTACGGTTCAGCCGGTTCACCTGCAGCAGCAGGGATTCACGGCTGGGCATGAAGATCTTGAAAATTTTTCCGCCGCTTAAAGCTCCTGTCAGTTCCCGGGTCAGGAGCTGCAGGGTGATACCTTCCAGGTTCATGGTGTGTTTTCCTCCAATATTTGCACGGTTTCGTTAAATTCGTTATAATATATTGATTAGTATAAACCGTATTGGACTTTTCGGTCAAACCATAGAGGAGAGGATACCATGAAAAAAATCGGAACTCTGACAGCGGCCCTGCTGCTGCTCACCCAGCCCGCCTTCGCCATGCTTCCCCTGACGCCCACCACCATCCAGGCCGCCCAGGTCTACGGCGTGGAACGGAAGGGGGCGTCCCTGGGAGAGCTGCTGGCTCCCTGGACTGTCTACGACCGGAAGCAGATGAATCCCTACGGCCTCCGGGAACGGGTGGTGGTCTATACCCCCTTCCTGACGGCGGCGGTGGATGCCCGGCAGACCGCAGCGGACGGGGGCACCCCCAGTGTGCCCCAGGGCATGAAGGTGGCCAAACAGTATGACGGAGTGCTGGCCCTGGGTCTCAACCTGAGCACCAGTGTGAAACTGGAACCCAGGAACCTGAAACTGCGGATGTACCAGGGCCAGAATGTGCTGGAACCCTATGCCTGCAACCTGAACAATGCCTCCCAGCGGGACATGCAGATCCTCAACAAGCAGTCCGGGGAACTGGAGGACAACAATGTGTGGGATCTCCAGTACTTCGTCTATTTCGACCTGTCCAAGGTGGACCCCAACCGGATCATGGTGCTGGCGGCCACCGATGAATACGCTGGTACCCGGGAATTTGTGCTGAAGCTGCCCAATATGAACTAAGGGGGAAGGGACATGGTACAGAGCATGACCGGCTACGGCCGGGGCGCCTGGGAAGAAAAGGACTTTTCCTTCCAGATCGAGATCAAGACCGTGAACCACCGGTACGCGGAGCTGGCCCTCCGGCTGCCCCGGTTCCTGAATCCGGTGGAAAACCGGATCCGGAAGCTGCTGCTGGGAAAAATCAGCCGGGGCCACGCCGATGTATTCATTACGGCGGTCTATACAGGGACGGAAGGCCGTCAGGTAAAAGTTGACAAAGGGCTGGCAAAGGCTTATCATGATAGTTTGAAAGAACTTGCGCACCTGCTGGGATCTCCCGAAGAAGCTTCCCGGCAGGACCTGTTTTTCATAGCCGGCTGTGAGGATGTGCTGGTGCCGGAAGAAGGAACGGTGGATCTGGACCGGCTGTGGCCCGGGATGGAACAGGCCATCGGGGAAGCCCTGGACCGGCTGCTGGCCATGCGGAAGGCGGAAGGGGAACAACTGGCCGCCGACCTGGAAAAACGGATTGGCACCATCGAGACCCAGCTGGGGACCATCGAAACCCGGGCCCCGGAAACGGTGGCGGAATACCGGGAAAGAATCAGCGGTCAGCTCCGGGACCTGCTCCAGGAAGCCGGGGCAGGGCCTCTGGACGAGGGACGGGTGATCCAGGAGGCGGCCCTTTACGCGGACCGGGTGAATGTGACGGAAGAAACCGTCCGGCTCCGCAGCCATCTCCGGCAGTTCCGGCAGCTGCTCCAAAAGGAGGAACCGGTGGGACGGCGGATGGATTTCCTGGTCCAGGAAATGAACCGGGAAGCCAACACCATAGCCTCCAAGGCAGGGGATGCCCGGATCATCCAGACCATTGTGGATATGAAAAGCGAAATCGAGAAGGTAAGAGAACAGATCCAGAATATACAATAAGAGTAGGAGAGAAATCATCTATGGACATCAAAATGATCAACATCGGCTTTGGCAACATGGTATCCGGCCAGCGGGTCATCACCATCATCGGACCGGACAGCGCTCCCATCAAGCGGATTGTCCAGGACGGCCGTGACAAGGGTGTGGTCATCGACGCCACCTATGGCCGGCGGACCAGAGCCGTATTGATTATGGACAGCGGCCATATTGTACTGTCTGCCCTCCAGCCGGAAACCATCGCCAACCGGTTCGCCACTCCGGAAGAGGACGATGATACGGCTGCGGAAGAAAAGGAGGAACCCAATGAATAAACCTCAGGGAATTCTGCTGGTACTCAGCGGCCCCAGCGGCGCCGGCAAAGGCACCATCTGCGCCCGGCTCCGGGAAAAACGGGACCAAATGGCCTACTCGGTGTCCTGCACCACCCGCCAGCCCCGGAACGGGGAAGTGGACGGGGTGAACTACTTCTTCAAGACCCGGGATGAGTTCGAAGAAATGATCAGGAACGGGGGCCTGCTGGAACATGCTTCCGTGTACGGCAACTACTACGGCACCCCCCGGCAGTATGTGCTGGACAAACTGGCGGAAGGGCTGGATGTAATCCTGGAAATCGACCCTCAGGGGGCCCTCCAGGTGAAGAAAAGCTATCCCGACGGAGTGTTCGTGTTCATTGTGCCGCCTTCCCTGGATGAACTGTCCAAGCGGATCTACAAACGGGGCACCGACGCGGTGGACGTGATCAAACGCCGGCTCAGCGCCGCCACCAGCGAACTGGCCTACGCTTCCAAGTATGACTACATCGTGGTCAACGACGAAGTGGAAAAGGCCACCGACAAGGTGAGCAAGATCATCGATGTGGAACACCTGCGGGTGGGCCGCACCTATTACATTGTTGACGAAATCTGCCATAACGGCACCTGTGACTGCGCAGAAAACGCGCAGGAGAAGTAAAGGAGAATGTAACTATGTCCATGATTGATCCTTCCATTGACTATCTGGCTGACAAAGTGGGCAGCAAATATGCCCTGGTGATTATGGCTTCCAAACGGGCCCGGCAGCTGGTGGACCATGCACCGGCCCTGGTGAAGTGCGATTCCAACAAGCCTGTTTCCATCGCCCTCCACGAAATCGGCGAAGGCCTGGTGACCATTGCCACCAAAGAAGACCTGAAGGAAATGAAGAAATAAAAGGAGGCCCCAGGTGCTGGAAGGCAAAAAGATTGCATTGGGGGTCACCGGGGGGATTGCCGCCTACAAGGCTGTGACCCTGGTGAGCCGGCTGGTCCAGGCGGGAGCCCAGGTGCGGGTGATCATGACGGACGCCGCCACCCATCTGGTTTCGCCCCTTTTGTTCAAGGAAATCAGCGGGAATCCGGTGGCCACGGATCTGTGGGCCGGGAACGCGGAATTCAATGTGGAACACGTGGCCGTGGGCCGCTGGTGCGATGTGATGGTGGTGGCTCCGGCCACTGCCGACATGATCGGGAAAATGGCCAACGGCATTGCCGACGACCTGCTGTCCACCACTCTGATGGCCTGTGACAAACCCAAGATCATCTGCCCGGCCATGAACACCAATATGCTGAACAACCCGGCGGTGGTCCGGAACCTGGCCACCCTGCGCCAGGACGGGATCACCATCATGCCCAGCGCTGCCGGCCATCTGGCCTGCGGGGTGAACGGGTCCGGACGGCTGCCGGAACCGGAAGACATCAAATCCTTCATCGACGGGTTCCTGGCCAGCCGGGAAGGGGATCTGCGGGGCCTCAAGGTTCTGGTCACCGCCGGAGGCACCCGGGAAGCCATCGACCCGGTCCGGTTCATCGGCAACCGGTCCAGCGGAAAGATGGGCTACGCCATTGCCCGGGACGCCGCCCGGAGAGGGGCGGAAGTGTTCCTGGTATCCGGTCCCACGGCTCTCCCGGCTCCCCGGAACGTGAAGTTCCAGAACGTGGAAACCACCCGGGAAATGATGGATGCGGTGCTGGGAGCCTATCCCCAGGTGGATGTGGTGATCATGGCCGCTGCCGTGGCTGATTACCGGCCCCATCATGCGGAAGAGCAGAAAATCAAGAAAAACGACGATACCCTTACCCTGGACCTGGACAAGAACCCGGATATCTTAAAGCAGCTGGGTCAGCAGAAGACCCATCAGTTCCTGGTGGGCTTTGCCGCCGAAACCCAGCATCTGCTGGAAAACGCCGCCGCCAAGGTCAGGAAGAAGAACCTGGACATGATCGTGGCCAACGACGTGACCATGAAAGGCGCCGGCTTCAGCACCGACACCAACGTGGTGAAGCTCCTGTTCCCCAGCGGAGAGATCCGCAGCCTGGAGCTTATGAGCAAGGAAGACGTGGGAAACCATATTTTGGATATTGTACGAGACTCAGTCGGCCATTGACAATTCACAATTCACAACTGAAAAGGGGCTGTTGCATTTGCAGCAGCCCCTTTTTGTGGTACCATAGAACCAAAAAGGGAGGTGCGGCCATGAAACTCTTGTTCCGTCAACGGATCTTTTCCTGGTTCGACAGCTATGACATCTACGACGAAAACGGCAATACCGTCTATGTGGTGAAAGGCCAGCTGGCCTGGGGCCACTGTCTGAAGATCTGCGACCCCCAGGGCCACGAACTGGGCCTGGTGAAAGAAAAAATCATCACCCTGCTGCCCAAATTCGAACTGTATGAAGGCGGCCGGTACATCGGCAGGATCAGCAAGAAACTGTCCCTGTTTTCGCCTAAATTTTCCATCGATTTCAACGGCTGGACCGTGGAAGGGAACTTCCTGGAGTGGGATTACACCATCCGGGATGCCCGGGGAAACCGGGTGGCCACCATCGGCAAAGAACTGTTCCACCTGTCCGACACCTATGTAATGGACATCAACGACCCCGCTGACGCCCTCCACGTCCTTATGTTCGCCCTGGCCATGGACGCGGAAAAATGCAGCCGGGAGAAAAAGTAGGAAAAAGCAGTGAAGAGTGCAGAGTGAAGAGGGAAGAGCGGGACGGCACGGATCCGTAGAGGCCGCACAACCGGCGGCCCGCCAGAACCACGGATCCCTGACTCCAACGCCGTAGGGGCTAGCCGCAGGCAAGCCCATCCCGGCCGCCCAGAGGGCCTCCACAACGACCCACAATGAATCAATCCTTGCAAAGGAGCCACCTATGACAAACGAACCCAAAACCGAAAAACAACAGGCCGAGGAGGCCCGGTCCGCTTCCTTCCGGGCCGGGGCGGGTCTTTGGGCCGGCCAGTCCCTGGACCGGACCCTGGCGGCCCTGGAGGAGAAATTCCGGAAACCGCCCACCTACAACCGGAAACTCTACGAAGATCCCCAGGCTCTCCGGGCTGCCAAAAACCAGGCCTTCCAACAGGGGGACCCGAAGGATCCCTACACCGGCAACCTGCTGAAAATGCGGAAACAGGAGGCCAAAGCCCAGTACGGTGCTGACTGGCAGAAACATCTGGCGGAAGTGGACCATACCCAGTCCGTCCATAAGGTATTTCAGAAATACAAAGACAATCCCTGGATTACCAACGATGACATCAAGGAAGCGGTGAACCAGAAGGCCAACCTGCAGATTACCAACCGGAGCTTCAACAACGCAAAGCGGGACCGGAGCAACACCCAGATGGGCAACAACCAGGACTACCGCCGGGACAAAGGGGTCCGTTTCACCAAGGGGGGAAAAAAGCAGGCACTGGAGGACGAAGCAAAAGCCCAAAAGGCCATTGACTGGACCCTGAAGAAAAAAGCATTGGGGCACATGGGAGACGCCTTTCTCCAGTCCGGGGCCCAGGCGGCTGAGGGAGCCGCCTTGATGACCGCCTGCCTGTCCGGGGCCGGCAATGTAGTTGCGGTGATTAAAGGGGAAAAGACCACGGAAGAAGCCCTCCGGGATCTGGTCCGGGATACCGCCGCTTCCGGGGGCACCGCTTTTGCCCTGGGAGGCAGCGTGACGGTGATAGCCCGTTCCCTGTCCAGTGCCAGTTCGCCCCTGGTCCAGAACCTGGTGAAGGCCGGCCTCCCCGGCAAGGTGGTGGCCGGGGTCATGGCCGTGGGAGGTACCCTGCTCCAGTACGGCCAGGGGAAAATCACCACCGCGGAATGCATCACCCAGCTGGGGAACACCGGCTGTGCTGCCGTATGGACCGGCTATGCCACAGCTGCCGGTCAGGCCCTGATCCCTATTCCCTTTGTGGGAGCCCTGGTGGGCAGCCTGGTGGGCGGCGCCCTGTACGGCACCTTTGCTGGTCAGTTCATGGCAGCCGCCGCCGAAGCCCGTGCGGCCCGGAAACGGTACGAAACCATCGCCCGGATCACCGCCGAAAACATCGCCCGGCTCCGGGAAGAACGGGCATCCTTCCAGGCCGCCTGTACCCGGCTGTTCCAGGAACGGGGCCGGGCCATCCAGGAAGGGTACGACCAGTTTGTGCTGGCCGACCTGGAGGGGGATTTCGACCAGATGGCCGCCGGCCTGAACCGGATCGCCGGGGCCTTTGGCCAGGATCTGGGAATCCATTCCCAGGAAGAGTTCGAAAACCTGATGGAAGACGATACCAAGGATTTTGTTCTGTAGAAAGGAGAAAACCATGATTCCATTGCTTTTAGGAGCTGCTGCCCTGGTGATCGGGGGCAAGGGAGTGAAGAAGACCGTTTCCGCCGTCAGCAAAATGAATGATGCCAAGGACATGGCCCATCGGTACGAACGGCGGTCCAAGCGGGCGGAAGAAAAACGGGAAAAAGCCCGGGAACAGGCCGGAACCGCCATCGGGCAGCTGGGGGAGACCAAAATGAATATCCTTACCGGTTCCCTGCAGACCTTTGTGAAGGAATTCCGGCGGATCAAGAACGTGGATTTCCGGAACAGCGTGGGCCTGGAAGAACTGAGGGACTTCCGGCCGGACAGCCCGGCCCTGAAGGAAATCGCCGCTGCTTCCCAGAAGGCCCTGGAATTTTCCACCGGCGCCGTGGAAGGGGGCCTGGCCGGAGGCGCCATGGCCCTGGGAGCCTACGGAGCCGTAGGAGCCCTGGCCACCGCCTCTACTGGTACTGCCATTGCCGGCCTTTCCGGGGCCGCCGCCACCAACGCCACCCTGGCCTGGCTGGGAGGAGGTTCCCTGGCTGCCGGCGGCCTGGGCATCGCCGGAGGCACGGCAGTGCTGGGCGGCATCGTGGCGGCACCGGCCCTGATGGTGGCCGGCATTTTCCTGGAAAACAAGGCCGACGAAGCCATGGACCAGGCCCGGGCCTACCGGGAAGAAGTCAGGGAATTCGAAGAACGGTGCGACAGCAATATCGCCCTCATGGACGCCATCCGGACCCGGGGGGACCAGATCCGCAGCCTTTTGGACACTCTGGAAGGCCATTTCGCCGCCAGCTTGGAACAGCTCCAGGCCGTGCTCCGGCACAGCGGAACCGACTGGAGAAAGTACACCCCGGAAGAAAAACAGCAGGTGGGGAAGGCGGCCCTTTTGGCCAAGACCCTGAAAATTGTCCTGGATACCCCTCTCCTCCGGGAAGACGGGACCCTGACCCCGGAATCGGAAAAAATGCTGGCACAGGGCCTGGACCATGTTTCCCTGCAGTAAATGCGGCCAGTGCTGTAAAAAAGTGGGCCGCACCCCCCTGGCCAAAAACCTGGACCGGGGAGACGGGGTGTGCCGCCATTACGACGGAGCCACCCGCCTGTGCCGCATCTACCAGGAACGTCCCCTCCTGTGCCGGGTGGACGAGTACTACGACCGGTTCCTGAAGGACAAAATGCCCCGGGAAGAATGGTATCGGCTGAACCAGGAACAGTGCAGGAAGCTGCAGGATAAAAGTGCAGAGTGAAGAGTGCAGAGGGAAGAGGGAAGAGCGGGACGGCAGGGCCGCCCGCTCCATGCACCACCGCCTCCCGCCCAAAGGAGACCATTTTCCACGGGCAAATGCTTTTGAAGGAAAACGCAGCCCTGTGGGCTGCTAACCCACCACCCATGCTGGGCATGGATACCCCCGCCCTTGCAAAGGGCGGATATAAGACCGCCGGCCCTGCGCCCCTACAACGTTGGAATCGGGGGCCGACAACAACGGTCAGAGAAACGGATCCTCCAACAATCCCGTCCTCAGAATTTTCCGTGGTGAATCCCTGACCCCAACGCCGTAGGGGCTAGCCGCAGGCAAGCCCTTCCCGGCCGCCCAAGGGGCCTCTACAACGACGAACGACCCACGATGAATGAAACCAAAGGAGAAATTTCAACCATGTGCATCGAATCCGATTGGAAACTGTTCAGAAAACGCCTTCCAGGTTGGCAGGAAAATTACATGGCCACCCTGCTGGAACAGTATAAAGCCATCCTGGAAGAAGACACCCAGGCAGCCGAAAGGTTCCATAAACTGGAGGATGAACTCCTGGAACACAGAAAAGATGCAGGCGTACTCTGCGAAATGCGCAGGTCCCGGATGTTCAGCAACATCCTCTGCCTGATCCACGAAGGAGCCATCACCCAGGACGATCTGGAAGGCTTCAGCGAAGAACTGAGAAAACGAGTGGCTGGCTGGTTGAAGATGGAAGAGAAGGAAGATAGTAAAAAAGAGGTAAGGCATCGAGAGAGCAACTGGGTAAGGAATCCGGTTAAAAAAATCAAACCGTAAGTCCCCCCAGAGGGCATGCATCAACCGCCTCCCGCCAAAGGAGACCATTTGCCATGGGCAAATGTTTTTGAAGGAAAACGCAGCCCTGTGGGCTGCTAACCCACCACCCATGCTGGGCATGGATACCCCCGCCCTTGCAAAGGGCGGATATAAGACCGCCGGCCCT
>NZ_DBMBXK010000004.1:118338-188455 GCF_057597765.1 Acidaminococcus sp.
GCGCCCCTACAACGTTGGAATCGGGGGCCGACAACAACGGTCAGAGAAACGGATCCTCCGATAACCCCGTCCTCAGAATTTTCCGTGGTGAATCCCTGACCCCAACGCCGTAGGGGCTAGCCGCAGGCAAGCCCCTCCCGGCCGCCCAGAGGGGCCCATTCCGCACAAAAAAAGAGCCGTTGCCTGGGCAACAGCTCTTTTTTCAATTGCAGCGAAGGTGGGAATACCCTTATTCGCAAATGGTTAGACGAGCACGATAAAGACGGCAACTAGCCAAAAAATACCCCCGGGCTAGCCCCCCGGGGGTATTCGTGCAAGTATGCACCTTTTGTCCTTCTGGCTGATTCCATTATAGGCCAGAAAGACAGGAAAGTCAATTACGGGAACGGTATTGTATGTGTCAACAAGTTCTTGGAGAAGCCTCCATCACAGTACCGTTATTCATGCATGTTTGAAAGGGCAGAGTGAAGAGTGCAGAGGGAAGAGCGGGACGGCAGGGCCGCCCGCTCCATGCATCAACCGCCTCCCGCTAAAGGAGACCATTTGCCATGGGCAAATGCTTTTGAATGAAAACGCAGCCCTGTGGGCTGCTAACCCACCACCCATGCTGGGCATGGATACCCCCGCCCTTGCAAAGGGCGGATATAGAACCATGGGCCGGGCTGCCGTACAAAGTTGGAATCGGGGACTGACAACAACGGTCAGAGAAACGGATCCTCCAACAACCCCGTCCTCAGAATTTTCCGTGGTGAATCCCTGACCCCAAGGTTGTAGGGGCTAGCCGCAGGCGAGCCCATCCCGGCCGCCCAGAGGGGCCCATTCCGCACAAAAAAAGAGCCGTTGCCCGGGCAACAGCTCTTTTTTCAATATTTGGCGGAGGAGGTGGGATTCGAACCCACGGTCCCTTGCGGAATCGCCAGTTTTCAAGACTGGTGCCTTAAACCACTCGGCCACCCCTCCATAAGCTAACAGAGTTAGTATATCGTAGTGATTTTCCCTTGTCAAGGAACTCTGCCTACTCTTTTTATCCAACCTAGTGTATAATAAAAGTACTGCAATCAAAAGGAAAGGGCGGGTGGACATTGTGGATCTGGTGGACAAGCTGAAGGAATATTCCGTGCTTACGGAGGAGGAGTATAAAGAACTCCTGCTGACGGAGGATCCTCTGCTCCGGGCCAAGCTGTTCCGGGGGGCCCAGGAGGCCATGAATTTTGTGTTCCACCGGAAGGTGCATTTCCAGGGGGTGCTGGAATTCACCAACCACTGTCCCCAGAACTGCCTGTTCTGCCGCCGCCGGGAAGAGAACAACGACCTGCCCCGTTTCCGGCTGAACTGGGAACAGATCCGGGGCGCCTGCGAACTGGGGTACCAGATGGGGATCCGGTCCTTCCTGCTCCAGGGCGGGGAAGACCACTACTATACGGACATGATCATGTGCAACCTGCTCCGGAACCTGCAAAAGCAGTTCCCGGACTGTGCCCTGGGGCTGTCCATCGGGGAACGGAGCCGCCAGTCCTACCACCGGCTCCACCAGGCCGGGGCCCAGCGGTATTTCCTTAGCTTCCAGACCGCGGATCCTCTCCATTTTTCCCGGCTCCATCCTCCCACCCATTCCCTGTCCACCAAAATCGCCTGCATCAACGATCTGAAAGACCTGGGTTTTGAAACGGATACCGGGTTCCTGGTGGGAGCCCCTTATGAACAGGCGGAATACCTGGTCCGGGATCTGACCCTGCTCCAGGAGCTGGCTCCCCATTCCATCACCCTGACCCCCTTCCTGCCGGAAGAGGGGACACCTTTCTACCAGCAGGACCGGATGGCCCTGGAAGAATACCTGCGGCTTACGGCGGTGCTGCGGATCCTGTTCCCCCGGGCCAACATTGTGGCTCCCTGGTCCATCCGGCGGATCCATGCCCACGGCCAGATCCTCAGCGTCCAGAGCGGGGCCAATGTGCTGCGGATGCCCATGGCGCCTCCTGCCGGCCCGGAAGACCTGAGCCAGGACGCTCAGAAAAAGATGCTCCACACGGTGGAAGTCATGTACCGGTATCTGAAAAATTACGGGTACTATCTGACCCCGGGCCGGGGAGATTCCCTGCTGTATCCCCACCGGGTGGAAGACCCTGAGCCCGCAGCCCTGGAAGAGGCCAAGACGGAAGAGACGGAAAATCCCGAAACTGAATAAAGAAAACCAAGATATGTTGTTAAAACAACATATCTTTTTTTGTTCCTCCCGTATACTATGACATGTAAGGAAACAAAGAACCTGCCGCAAGGCCAGGTTCTGCTGATAAGGAAAAACAAAAATCATCATACAATGGAGGAAATGAAAATGGAAAACGCAAAGAAAATCACGGGCGAAATGCTGGTTGGCAAGATCTGTGCTGAACATCCGGAAGCCATCCCGGCTCTCCAGGCTGTAGGGATGCACTGCCTGGGCTGCCCTTCTTCCCAGATGGAATCTTTGAATGACGCTGCCTTCGTCCACGGGCTGGACCCTCAGAAGGTGGTTGACGCTGTGAACGCCGCTCTGGCGGAAAACTGAGGGGAGGGGAGACCATGAGCGCATTTCTGGGACCCATCCATCACTGGCTGTACGGCAAGATCCAGCTCCAGGAAGCCATCATCGCCCGGATCGCCGGAGAAGCGGAAAAACAGGGCTGGGGCACCGGGGACAAACCGGCAGCTGACTATGTAAAGGAAGAAACCCGTCCTCTGGACGAACTGATCGACACCACCAACATCCACGGCTGGCTCCAGGGCCGGATCCACGATGCGGAAGGCCGTTATGCCCAGCTGGTGTCCGCCCTGCTCCACCACAACGACAACCTGCTGCCGGAACTGGAAAAACTGGCCCGGGAAGTGGGCCAGGACCGGGCTCTGGGTTCGGACGCCGATGCTTCCGCCATCTACCGGGCCTTTGAAGACGCCTTCCTGAACGGCATGCCCTGCGACCGGGTGAACCAGGTCACCGACCAGAATCCGGATGCCTTCGCCTGGGACCAGACCGATGATCTCCACGGGGGCTACTGGCAGGAAGCGGACGTGAACCCCCGGGTGTACTACATCCTGCGGGATGCCATGATGGAAGGGATGCTGGAAAACACCGGCTACACCCTGGAACAGGAAGACCACACCCATTACGTGCTCCGTCCCAAAGCGGCCTGAAGGAGGAAGAACCATGACCTACAGCATTGAGTGCATGAAAAAAGAACATGAGAACATCAGCCGGATGCTGGAAGTGATCCGCCAGGCCTGCATCGGGATCCTGGAACTGTCTCCGGTGGACGTGGGGGATTTTCGGGACATGGTGGATTTCATCCGGAACTATGCGGACAAACATCATCACGGGAAGGAAGAAAAGTTCCTGTTCCCGGTGATGGTGCAGAAGCTGGGCCGGGTGGCGGACAACCTGGTGACCCACGGGATGCTGGTGGAACACGACCTGGGCCGGGACCACGCCATGAGCCTGGCCACCGCCCTGGATGAATACGAAAAGAATCCCAAGACCGAATACAAGCTGGACATCCTGACGGAAGCCATGGGCTACGCACGGCTGCTGAAGCGCCACGTGGAAAAGGAAAACAACGTGGTGTACACCTTCGCCGAAAACCAGCTGACCCCGGAAGACCTGGCGGACATCGACGCCAAAAGCAGGAAATTCGAGGAAGAAGAAGGGGCCAAAGGGGTCCAGGACCATTACCTGGGAATTTTGGAACGGTTGGAGAAGAAGTATCTGTGAGTAAAGGGGCTGCTTGGAAAAGCAGCCCCTTCTTTGTGCTATAATGAAACCATCTTCTATTCTAGGGAGCGTGATGGTATGGATGCACAGAAAATCATTGAACGGGCGGTGGATGACCGGTACCGGGAGGAACTGATCGGCCTGAGCCGGAAAATCTGGGAACTGGCGGAAGTGGGCTACGAAGAAACCCGGTCCGCCGAAACCCTTTGTGAGGCCCTGGAACACCACGGGTTCGCCGTTACCCGTCATCTGGTGAACATTCCCACTGCTTTCAAAGGCGTCTGGGGCAAGGGACGCCCGGTGGTGGGGATCCTGGGAGAATACGACGCTTTGCCGGGACTCAGCCAGGAAGCGGGCTGCCCGGTGAAAAAGCCGGAACACGAAGGCTGCCCCGGCCATGGCTGCGGCCACAACCTGCTGGGCACCGGGGCACTGGCCGGCGCCCTGGCCCTGAAGGACTATCTGGAAGAAACCGGCAAACCGGGCACCGTGGTGTATTTCGGTACTCCGGCAGAAGAAAACCTCAGCGGCAAAGCCTTCATGGCCCGGGACGGGGCCTTTGACGGGGTGGACTTCTTCCTTACCTGGCATCCGGCTCCGGAAAACCGCACCGCCACCCCCCACCTGAACGCCAACGTGTGCCGGACCTACAAGTTCAAAGGCATCACCTCCCACGCCGGAGGCGCTCCCGAACTGGGCCGCAGCGCCCTGGATTCCTGTGAGATCATGGGGGTGGGGGCCAATTACCTCCGGGAACACGTGATCATGGAAGCCCGGATCCACTACGCCTATCTGGACGTGGGCGGCCGGGCCCCGAACGTGGTCCAGGACCATGCGGCGGTCCGCTATGTGGTCCGGGCCCCCTATTACCGGCAGGTGAAGGAAATCGTTCCCCGGCTGGACGACGTGGCCCGGGGGGCGGCTCTCATCTGCGGCACCCAGGTCACTGTGGAACGGGAATCCGGCTATTCCGAATACATCAACAACAAAGTCCTGGCCCAGGCAGCCACCGAAGCCTTCCACGCCATCGGTGCGCCCCAATGGGATGACCGGGACTTCGCCCTGGCCAAAGCCTTT
This sequence comes from Acidaminococcus sp., assembly GCF_057597765.1. Classification (NCBI taxonomy): domain Bacteria; kingdom Bacillati; phylum Bacillota; class Negativicutes; order Acidaminococcales; family Acidaminococcaceae; genus Acidaminococcus; species Acidaminococcus sp. The sequence continues at coordinate 123,158 of NZ_DBMBXK010000004.1, forward strand.
ACCGATTCCTTCAGCGACAGCATGAAGACCAAAGAAAAGGACATGATCCTGAAACGGTACGGCCGGGACCGGCTGGAAGAAAAACTGGCCCGGCCCCTGGATACGGAGATCAAGGACTTTGATCCCGACCGGGAAGAACTGGATTTCGGCTCCACCGATGTGGGGGACGTGGGCTTCATCGCTCCCACCTACTACTTCAACGTGGCCACCGAAGCCCTGGGCACTCCGGGCCATTCCTGGTACAAAACCGGCCAGGTGAATTCCAGCATCGGCCAGAAAGGCATGCTCACCGCCGGCAAAGTCATCGCCCTGACTGCGGTGAAAGTCCTGGAAGACCCGGCCCTGCTGACAGCCGCCAAAGAAGAATTCCAGGCCAAGAACAACGGCCAGTACGACTGCCCGGTGGCAGGAGTGGAGAAGCTGCCGAAGCTGTAAGGGCCGGGAAGGGCGGGCCTTCGGCCCGCCCCTGCGGCGTCTCCGTCGGACATTCGGGCTGCTGGTCAGAAAAACACAGATGCCCCGACAATTCCGTCCCTATGGTTTTCCTGATGGATCTTTGACCCCAACGCTGTAGGGGCTTGCCGCAGGCAAGCCCATCCCGGCCGCCCAGGGGGCAAAAACGTTCAAAACCAGATGCGGCAGCATCTGGTCTCTATCGGCCGCTGACCGCTGACAAAAAAAAGACCGGCAGCCGCCGGTCTTTTTTCCTTACTCTCAGTCTTCTACTTTTTCAATGGCACTTGCCGGGCAGCCTTCCATGGCAGCCAGGGCATTGGCTTCTTCTTCAGCCGGAACAACATCGGGAATGGCTTCCGCCACACCGGCGTCCGTCATATGGAACACAGCAGGGCAGGTCCCTTCGCACAGCCCGCAGCCGATACAATTTTCGTTAACCTTGAATTTCATAACAGTCACTCCCCTTTACATTGGGCCCGGCACCGGTATTCGGTGACCGGGCCTCTTTATGGTTCCAGTATAGCCCGGGAACCTGAAAAAAACAGTTGGTGGAACAACGAATGAAAAAAATAGTGAAGAGTGTAGAGTGAAGAGTGAAGAGCAGGGACGGTGGGGCCGGACCGCCTCACGCCAAAGGAGACCTTTTGCCGGAGGCAAATGCTCCCGAATGGAAACGCAGCCCAGGGGGCTGCTAACCCACCACCATTGCGCAGGCGCAACGGTCCCCCGCCCTTGCAAAGGGCGGATAACAAGTACGTGGGCTTCGCCCTTGTACTGAAATAAACAATGGGCCGAAGGCCCGAGCGTATATCCGCCCTTTGCAAGGGCGGGGGACCAGCCGCAAGGCTGGTGGTGGGTTAGGCGCCGCAGTACCCGGCGCCGTCGTCCTTCCCGGCCGTCGGTCGGGCCATACGTTCAGAACCAGATGCGTCAGCATCTGGTCTCCACAACGATGAACGACCAACGACAGACTCGCTCCCCACAATCTACCTGTAACAACTGCAAAAATGATAAAAATACAAATATCCACAAATTCCTCACTTTATTTTCATCTTTTATTCATTATCACAATTTTATTCATTTGGCGTAAATTCCTTATTGAAGACTGAAATACAACATATTACAATGAGAAATGTAATTTCAGCAGAATGGATTGCAGACAGGAATGAAAATCTACAGCTGATAAGAATAAATCGTTACTGGAATGCCAAAATACAGACAGTATAGAAATATGGCAGAAACGGTGATTCCGGTGAAATTGAGCAAGGGGGAGACCTATGAACAGGATCTACAAGGTCATTTGGAGCAAAGTGCGGAACAGCTGGGTAGTGGTATCGGAAATCGCCCGGAACCACGGGAAGGAACATTCCCAGCGGAAAAATATACCGGGGTGGGGTATATGCCCTGACTCTGGCCCTGGCTCTGGGCCTCACCTGGCCCTCAGGAGCATGGGCGGCGGATAAAACGGTTGATCTGGGCAATGGGGGCGCCGCGGCTTACGATAACAAGGGCAATCTGACTGTAGGGAAAGTAGTTCAAGGCCAAAGCACTGACAAAAAAGGTGAAAATAACACTGCCATTGGTACCCAAAGCGATACCCTCCGCAACGTAACGGAAGGGGATACCACCAAAAACGGCCAGCCCATGGATGCAGCCAATACCAAGTTGGTAGACGGGGAAGGGGCAGCCCATAAACTGGACACCTCCACTGAATCCGGCGGCTCCACAGCTGTAGGTTACAATAACAAGGCTGAAGGGGACAATTCCACCGCCATCGGCAACACGGCAAAAATCACCAACAAACCCATAACCTATTACGCCGACAAAGACGGCAACAAGACTACATCTACCGACAATGCCGCCTGGTACAAGGACAGCAGCGGCAATCCCACCCAGGTGCCCCAGGTGTTCCGGGACGCCGACGGCAACACCACTACTGTGCCCCAGTACGTCCATACTTATACGGTCAAAGATCCGGATACCGGGGTAGAAACCACCAAAACCGAAATCACCAGTGATGCCGCAAAGGCCGACCAGAAAGACGGCAAGCCGGTATACAACTACCAGAAATCCGACAACCTGGATAAACTCTATTCCGTCACCCTCTACCAGGCCGCCAGCAATTCCATCGCCGCCGGGTCCAGTGTGACCGCCAACGGGAACAACGCCGTGGCAGTAGGGTACAATTCCACTGCGGACAATTCCGCCGTAGCAGTGGGGGATACGGCTGTGGCCAGTGAAAATGCCGTATCCATCGGCAAAAATACTAATGCCAGCGTGGAAGGCTCCATTGCTCTGGGTAAAGATTCGAAAGCAGACCGCTCCGGCGGCATTACCGGCTGGGACCCCAAGACCGGCACCACGTCCACCCAGAGCGGCCTGGCCTGGAAATCCACAGAAGGCGCCCTTTCCGTAGGCAGCGGCAGCGTCAGCCGCCAAATCACCGGCGTAGCCGCCGGCAGTGAAGACAGTGATGCCGTCAACCTGGCTCAGCTGAAAAACGCCATGACCCATTACTACAGCGTGAAGACCACAGCAGATACGGATGCAGCCGGGAACAACAACTACCTCAACGATGGCGCCACCGGCGACAATGCCCTGGCCGCCGGGGTCAGCGCTGTGGCCAAGGGGAACAATGCCACGGCTGTGGGTACCCAGACCTATGCGTCGGGAGAAGATGCCTCTGCTTACGGATACCGGGCTGCAGCCATGGGGAAAGACAGCGTATCCATCGGTTCCGGGACCAGTGCCCAGCAGGAAGGAGCTGTGGCTATCGGTGGACATGCGATTGGAAGTAATTCTATTGCCATCGGTTCAGATTATCGCAGCAATCGGGTTAGTGCTGCCGGTAGCAGTTCTATTGCTATTGGCGGGTATACCAACAGTGATTACAATGTTGCCATTGGTTCCGGGTCATCCACCAGCGGCCCGTATGCCATCACTGTTGGCGGTTCTGCCACATCGGATCATGCAGTTTCTATCGGCGGTGTAGCTGGAAATTCACAGGCAACGGCCGTAGGCAGCGGCTCTTCAGCAACGGGTCAACAGAGTACAGCCATTGGGGCTTATTCTGCAGTCAGTGGCAGTCATGCCGTTACCGTGGGTGGTACAGCCTCGGGCGATAATGCCGTTTCTGTAGGCGGTGTGGCTTCCGATAATGCAACTGCCGTAGGACGTGGTTCAACCGCTTCCGGCGGCCAGAGTACGGCCGTCGGTTTTCAGTCGGCTGCTGGTGGAAGCAATTCTACAGCAGTGGGCTTGAGTGCTGCGGCTTCCGGCTCTTCGGCTACAGCGGCAGGGTATGGAACAAATGCACAAGGTAATTATTCTACGGCCCTGGGGAACATGAGTTCAGCAAGAGGGGAAAATTCTACGGCCGTTGGCGGAGCCAGTGCCAGAGGAAAGAATGTGACGGCTATCGGCAAGAGTTCCACCGTGGAAGGTAATGGCTATTATGATGATTCGGTTACGGACGCAACAGCCATTGGCGGTGCCCATGTTGGCGGAGATGCAAATTATTCTACGGCCATCGGTTCCAATGCTACGACAAATCAGAATTATGGCGTGGCTTTGGGCTACAATTCCAATGTATCCTATGCAAGTACAGGTATAGGCTCTGGAACCAAAGCCTCCAATACAGGTACGGCTGTAGGCTATAATGCTCAGTCTTCCGGATACCAGTCCGCTGCCGTAGGGGCTGGTTCCAATGCTACGGGACAAAATGCTGTTTCTTTGGGTGGCGGAGGAGCCTGGGGGAATTACAGCATTGCCCTGGGATCCGGAGCCGGGACCACGGCTCATGGCATTGCCTTGGGACAGAACAGTGGGGCCTGGGGTGAAAACGCCATTGCCATCGGCGAAGGGACCAATGCCTGGCGGGCCAACTCCATTGTCCTGGGGAAAAATTCCAAATCCGGGGCGGATAAAAATATCGAAGGCTATGACCCGCGGACCGGCATGGCTTCTGTGGACGATACCTCAACCTGGCAGTCCACGGACGAAGCTGTTTCCATCGGCCGGGCAGAAGAACGGGATGGGGATGGCAAAATCACTGCCACTGCCATTACCCGCCAGCTGAACAATCTGGCTGCTGGTACTCTGGATACGGATGCCGTCAACGTGGCCCAGCTGAAAGCGGCCACCCAGAAGGTCAATGTCCATGACTACAGCGTCTGGTCTCCCGATACGGAAACAGATACCAACTATACCAACGAAGGTGCTGTGGCTAAAAATTCCATGGCAGCCGGTGTCAGCGCCAAGGCGACGGGCGACTCTGCTGTAGCCATCGGCAATGGCGCTCAGGCAGAGGGAAAGGGTGCCACGGTCATCGGCAAGAATGCCAAGGCTACGGGCCAGTATGCCACGGCCTTTGGCGGGCTGGAAACCACTGATAAAAAAGGAAATATTGTCAATATTATCAATACGGCCAGCGGTGCATCTTCCACGGCCTTTGGCCAGGGTGCTCAGGCTAAAGGTGCTGCTTCTCTGGCTTTTGGCCATAATACGGTGGCAGGTGCAGATGACGGCAGTGGCCAGCAGTCCGTGGCTTTCGGCGAAGACACGCAGGCTCTCGGCGGCCGTTCCCTGGCCTTTGGCGAGAAGACCATTGCCAAGTACAATGACTCCGTCGCTTTCGGCAACGATACCCGCGCTTCTTCCACGGGCGCCACGGCCTTTGGCAACCGTACCCGTGCTCTGGCACAGTATTCCACAGCCTGGGGTAACGCCACCGTCGCCGCCGATGAAGAATCAACGGCCTGGGGCACGGATACCATCGCTGGTGCCAAACTCGACGAGAATGGTGCTGTGACCAACAAATACACGGAAGATGACACGAATAAGACAGAACAGATGGATGTCCATGGCAATCTTGCCTACACGTACACATCTGCTGCTGATAATAAAGTTCATACTGCCGGCATCAAGCAGATGCCAATCGACAGCGGCAGCGAACTCCACGATTATGTGGTTCTGGCCGGCAAGGATGGCAACACCTACGTCCGTGATTATCAGGGCAGTCTCTGGAAGGTCAATGTCGATGCCAATGGAAATGTTACCATTGATACGTCGGCAGGTACGAACGGTAAAGTCTACAATGGCCAGAAGAAGACCTCTTCAGCCAAAACTACGATTAATGGTACAGAAGTCGCCATTACGCCGGACAATGTGCTGACGAAAGCCCATGAAGGAACGAACGGCTACAACATCGACGGCTATAAAGATGCCACGGCCTTCGGCTATTCCACCGAGGCTTCTGGCGACTACGCCACGGCCTTCGGCAACGACACCAAGGCCGCTGCGGCAGGTGCCACGGCTTTCGGCTACAAGACGCTTGCTTCCGGTGAGAACTCCACCGCCTTTGGTGAGAATTCCATCGCCGCCGGCAAGAATTCTTTGGCGGCCCTCGGCGCTACCACAACAGACGCTGCAACTAACGCGGCCGCCATCGGGAGCGGCGCCAAGGCAACCCTGGCGGACAGCGTGGCTCTGGGCAGCGGGGCTCTGGCCAACCGTGCCAGCGGATCCAAGGGCTATGATGTGCTGACAGGAACTGCCAGCACAAATACTTTCGCGGCTTGGGTTTCCAATGCCAACGCCCTTGCCATCGGCAACGACACGGAAGGCAGCCTGCTGACCCGCCAGATCACCGGTGTGGCAGCCGGGTCCCTGGATACAGATGCGGTGAACGTGGCCCAGCTGAAAGGGGCGGGCCTGAGCTTCACCACAAACACCAAAGATGCTTCCAACACCACGGACAACTACAAGGGCTACAAGGTGGTCAGCCGGAAACTGGGAGATACGATTTCCATCAAGGCCAGCGACGAAGCGGCTAACCACAGCTACAGTACCGCCAACCTGACCACCCGGATTGCGGAAAACGGGGATATCTCCATCCTCATGGACGAGAATCCGGCCTTTACGTCGGTTACCACCAGCGATGTGATTTTTGCCGGCAATCCGGACCTGACGGACAAGGACGGCAAGGCGGCCAAGGCGGATACCAATGCCGCCTACGGTACCAAGACCTTGACGGACAGCCAGAACATCACCTCCGCCGGTAATGACACCCAGGCCACTCGCCTCCACTATAAGGATGACCAGGGCCATACGTATGAAGTCGCCACCATGGATGACGGCCAGATCTACGCCGGCGATATCAAGACCGATGGCACACTGGACAACACCGGCTTTGCCCGGACCATGAACCAGAAGACCACCATCAACGGCGGCGTGACGGAAAAGGATAAACTGACCGATAACAACATCGGCGTGGTCTCCAACGGCACCGACACCCTGACCGTGAAACTGGCCAAGGACCTCAAGGACCTGAACTCCGTCACCACCGGCAAGACCGTCCAGAACGACAGCGGCATCAAGATTACCAACAATGCAGGCGATGAGACCAAGAACGTCATCATCAACGGCGACCAGATTTCCTTTGGCGGCAACCAGGTTAACAACATGGGAAGCGGCTCCGACGGCACGGCTGATGGAAAACCGACCTACAACACGGACACCAACGGCGCCAATATCGGCGATGTCAAGAATATCGCGGGCAGCACCACGGATGCAGCCAAGCTCACTGGCGACTCGAATATCACCGTCACCTACAATGATGCGGCTGCCGGCGGCAAGAACACGGTCAAGCTCAACGACAGCATCACGCTGGGCAGCGATGACGGTAAGAAAGTTACCATCGACGGTACGAAGGGCACTATTACGGTTGGTGATAAAGTCAGCTTTGATGGCAGTACTGGCAAGGGCAGCATCGGTGGCGTGACCATCGGCAGTCAGACCGGCGTTGCCACCACTAAGAAGGATGGCGACAAGGCCAAGACGGAAGACGGCACCTTTGTCACGGGCCTGACCAACACGACCTGGAACCCCGATGCCAACGGTATCGTCAGCGGCCGGGCGGCTACGGAAGACCAGCTCAAGACGGTATCTGACACGGTCAATGCCGGCTGGGAACTGGATGTCAACGACGGCAAGCAGAAAGATGTGACGCCTACCAGCAGGAAGGTCAACTTCAAGCAGGGACAGAACATCATCATCTCCGGCAGCGGCGACGATGTTACTGTGAGAACGGATGATACGGTGCGCTTTACGACGATTAACGTAACAGGCGATAAGGATGCTTCAGGCAGCTACACCGGCGGCATCACCATCGGCAAGCAGTCCGGCGGCAATAGCGCCAACCCCGGCCCGGGCTACTATATCACTGGATTAGAAAATACGAGTTGGAACAGCAGTCAGATCCAGAGCGGCCGGGCGGCTACGGAAGATCAGCTCAAACAGGTTGCCGAAGATATCAAGCATGGCACGGTAGACGGCGATAAATACATCACCGGCGGCAATGCTACCTATGATGAATCCGGCAAAGGCTCGGCGGCTCTTACCGGCACCAATGGCCTCGAGGGCACGATTTCCAATCTTCACGATTACTATGTCACCAGGGGCGAAGTGTCGAATGATGGCAAGACTTTGATCATGACCAAGAATGACGGCACTACCTTCAATGTAAGCCTTGATAAAGTCATGCAGTCGGATATGCGCCTGGTGAAGAACCCTGCCAGCAAGGACGGCAAGTACACCGTTGATAATAATGGTGATTTGACGATCACTGTGCAGGATGCCAATGGTATAGAAGCAACGAAGCAGACCATCACGCTCTCCGGCCTGGCTTCCAAGGAAGAAGTGGATAAAGGACTCAATTTCGCGGCCAACTCCGGCACGGCTTATAATGCCAAACTGGGCGGCAAAGTGACCATTAAGGGCAGTGATCTCAAGACAGGCCATGACTACAGCGAAGATAACCTGACCACCGAAGTCGATGCCGACGGCAATATCACCATCAAGATGGACAAGGACCTGACGGCCAACACGGTGACAGTCAGCGGCAAGGATGGCAAAGACGGCCAGATCGGCATCACCGGCAAGGACGGCGCTGACGGCACAGTGACCACCATCATCAAGACCATCGGCAAGAATGGCACCGATGGCAAGAATGGTACGCCTGGTGTCAACGGCACCGACGGCATCACCCGCATTGTCTATCAGGACGGTGAAGCCGGCACTACGACCCATACCGTGTCCACCCTGGATGACGGCCTGAAATTCGGGGCCAATATGCCGGTGGCCGGCAAGACAGCCAATCCGGTGGGCAATAAACTGAACAGCACCATCAACATCAAGGGGGCCGGCACGAAAGAACTGGACAAATACTCCGGTCAGAATCTGCTGACTTCCGTGGAACAGGATGCGGATGGCAACACCACCATCCATGTACTCATGGACAAGAACATCTCTGCGGACAGCGTGGTGGTAGGCCAGGAAGGCAAAGCCGGGAATGACGGCAAGGATGGGTACATCGGCATCAACGGGAAAGACGGCGCTGATGGCATCACCACCACCATAATCCGTACGGAAAAAGGACAGCCCGGTGCTGACGGCAAGAATGGCAAACCTGGCGTGGACGGCACGGACATCACCCGTATCGTCTATACGGACAAAAATGGGCAGAACCCCCAGACCGTAGCTACGCTCGATGACGGCCTGAAGTTCGCCGGCGATGACGGCCAGAATGATGATACAAAAGTCATCAACAAGAAGCTCAATAAACGGCTGGATATCGTGGGCAAAGCCCAGGGTGACCTGACGGACGCCAATATCGGTGTGACAAAAGATGATAATGGCAAGCTCTACATCCGGCTGGCCAAACATGTAAATCTGGATGATGGCACCCTGCAGGCCGGTGATGCTACGATTGGCCACTTCACCAACACGGAACTGACCACCAACAAGGGCAACCATCCGGTTGATGGCAGTTATACGATTGGTCTGTCCAATAAGGACTGGAGTGTAACGGCCCCGGATTATGTCAGTGGCCGGGCTGCCACCGAAGATCAGCTGGCCAAAGTCAGTGAAGCCATCACTAATGCCACCACAGCTGCCGGCAAGCGTACCGTGGTCACGGTCAACGACAAGTCTGATCCGGCAACCGCTGATCCGGGGACCAATACCTATGGGGAATATGACAAAAAGAACGGCAACCTGATGATTGCTGCTGAAAGAGACAGCGATGGTCTCATGACCTACAACATCAAGCTCAACGACAATCTGGCCCTGGGCAAAGACGGTGCGGACGGTCAGGAAGGCTCCATTGGCCTCACCGGCAAAGATGGTCTCCCGGGGACCGACGGTAAACAGAGGTACAGTACTACCATCATCAAGACGGAAAAGGGACAGGCAGGAAAAGATGGCAAGACCGGCAAGGAAAATCTTAGCGGCACGGACATCACCCGCATTGTCTATACCGATAAGGATGGCCAGAATGCTCAGACCGTGGCCACCCTGGACGACGGGCTGAAATTCGTGGGCAACGACGGCCAGGAAGTCACCCGGAAGCTGAATGAGACCCTGTCCATCAAAGGCGGCTTGGATAAAGACGCTGTAGCCAAGGCATCCAGCAAGAACCTGGGCGTCCGCAAGAGTGGCGACGGACTGGAAATCGTCATGACCGATACGCCGGACTTCACCAAGGTCATGGTGGGCGGTGACAACAAAATCACCATCGGCGGACAGACCAATTCCGACACCAAGAATCCGGCCAACGGTAACTACATCACTGGTCTGAACAACACCAAGTGGGACAAGGACCATGTGACGGAAAACCGGGCCGCTACGGAAGGGCAGCTCCGCGATATTGTCGGCTCCATCACCAATCAGAACCAGGGCGGTGGTTTTGCCCTGACGTCTGATGAAAAAGGCGCTGACAAGATTGTCAAGCAGGATTTGGGCAAGGCTATCCAGATTAAAGGTGACACGACCTACAAGGCTGATGGCACTGTGGAAAAAGCTGGCAACATCAAGACTTCCATAGACAATGGAGCCATCAAAGTTGAACTGAATAAAGATGTCGACCTGACTAAAGACGGCAGCATCAAGGCTGGCGAAACGACCATCAATAAAGATGGGGTGAAGACTAACGAAGTCAAAGTCGGTGACATCACCATCACCAAAGACGGCATCAACGGCGGGGCCAAGCAGATTACCAACATTGCCAGCGGCATTGACGGCAAGCAGTATGCCGATGCCGGCGACAACAATGCGGCCAGCATCGGGGATGTGAAGCAGCTGGCCAAGAATGAAGCAAAGGCTTCGGAAGCCAAGAGCGGCAAGAATATCACCGTGAAGGATGACCATACGGTGAACCTGAATGATGATATCATCCTGGGCAATGATCCCAATAAGCAGGTTGCCATCAAGGGCTCCAACGGCCAGGTAGTCATCGGGTCCGGTGACAGCACCATGACTCTGGGCAAGCAGTCCAATACAGCGGGAGACAGCAATCCGGCAGACGGGAACTACCTGAACGGTCTGGACAACCGGAAATGGGATGGAGAACACATCCAGAACGGCCGGGCCGCTACGGAAGATCAGCTGAAGACGGTCAGCGACAAGGTGAACAGCGGCCGCAAGTTCCAGGGTGATGACGGCAAAGATGTGACCGTGGACCTGGGCAAGACTTTGAACATCAAAGGCGGTGCCGCAGACGTCAGCGATGCCAAAAACATCGGTATCGTGAGAGGGGACGATAATACCCTCAATGTACGCCTGGCCAAAGACCTGACCGGCCTCAACAGCGTCACCACCGGCAACACCACCATCAACAACAGCGGGCTGACGGTGAAGACCGGGAATGCCAACCGGACCATCACCGTCCAGGACGGCAAGGTGGACATGGGCGGCAACCAGATCCACAATGTGGCACCGGGGACGGCACCGACCGATGCGGTGAACGTAAGCCAGCTCCAGCAGACCGGCCGGGCCATCAACCAGCTGGGCAACAGTGTGAATAAACTGGGCGCCCGGGTGGACCGGGTAGGGGCCAACTCCGCAGCCCTGGCGGCCCTCCATCCTCTGGACTTCGATCCTGACGACAAACTGGACTTTGCCGTAGGGGCCGGCAGCTACAGCGGCGCCAACGCCGTGGCCCTGGGGGCCTTCTACCGGCCCAACGAAGACGTGATGTTCAGCCTGGGAGGCAGCACCGGCGGCGGTGAAAACATGGTGAACATTGGCGCCACCTTCAAGCTGGGTCAGCACAACCACGTATCCAACAGCCGGGTGGCCATGGCCAAGGAAATCCGGGGCCTGAAGGAACTGGTGGCCAAGCAGGAAGGGGAGATGCAGCAGCTGAAGACCCTGATGAACCAGATGGCCGGCCGGACCGTGATAAAGGTGGACAAGGATGCCCTGTTCCCGGATATCCCTGAAAACCACTGGGCCTATGACTACGTGACCAAACTGGCCAGAGCCGGTATTGTGGAAGGATATGAAGACGGAGAGTTCAAAGGGAACCGGATGATGACCCGGTACGAATTCGCCGCGGTGATCTACCGGGCCATTATGGCCGGAGCTGGTTCCAACCCGGCCCTGGACCAGGATGGGACCCTGGGGAAACTGGTGAAGGAATTCGACGGAGAACTGAAATACATCCGCATCGACGTGATCGAAAAAGACAGACACGGAAAGCCCACCATCGAAAGGGTGCGGACCGTGGAAGACAGTGAAAAACATCATGGGAAGTAAAAAACAGGGCTGTTGCATACGCAACAGCCCTGTTTTTGTCAGCAACCCTTTTTTTACAGACTATGTACCTCTTTCAATCCCTGGACCAGCCCCGGCACCTTCCGGTTGGGGTTGGGCACCAGGAAGCCGCCCAACCGGCGGCCCGCCATTTGTACCATACGTTGACCCCAACGGCGTAGGGGTTCGCCGAAGGCAAACCCGTCCCGGCCGCCCGGAGGGCATGGCAAGAAGTCAGAAACGGCCCCAGGGGCCCGGCCGCCCTCTTTCATACTTTTTTTCTCCGGCCAGGTATGGTAGAGTAGTACTGACATAAGGAAAATCTTTTCAGAGGAGGACTGAAAATGTTTTGCATAAATTGTGGTACGAAACTGCCGGATGGGGCCAAATTCTGCTTTAACTGCGGGGCCAGGATGCCGGAAATGCCAAACGGTACGGTGCCGGAAAGTGCCCCGGCGGCAGACAAAGAGGCAGGGGCCTCGGCAGGCAGCACGGCCGCCCCAGAGGCTCCCGCCACATCCGGACAGCCCGTTGCAGAGACGGCCCCTGCACCTGTGGAGGAAACCCTGCCCGATGTGCCGGGCAGCCAGTGCGTCATCCTTTCCAAATATCACATCGATTTCCCCCGGCCTCTGGCCCTGCGGCGGCAGCTGTGGGCCTCCTTCAACCGGGAAGGGGCCCGGCAGAGACGGCTTGTGGGCCGGTATATCCGGGAACACGTTGCGGTGGAGGAATACACGGACCCGGCTTCCCTGGTGGGGGACCTGACCAGGATCATCTTTAATGCCTGCGATCCTTCCATAGAGGCGGCGGTGGAAGTCCTGCTCAATCACGGCATTGATTTTATAAGTAAAAAAGATCTGGAAGACAGACTTTTTGAGCAGTACAAGAAAACAGAACTGGTTACCGGGCTGGCCGAAGACCAGGCGGTGATTGCCCGCTACCTGGAGCAGCTGGGGGAAGAAAAAGAGATGAACAAGGCCCACTGGCAGGGAGGCGGCTTCGGCATCACCGGGGCCATTACCGGTGCGGTGAAAGCCGGCATGCTCAACATGGCTTCCGACGGACTGAGCGCCCTGGGACGGGCTGTTACGGGCAATTCCTATTCAGACAGGGCCAAACGGTTCATCCGGCAGCGTCTGGACCGCCGGAATTACGGGAGCCTGGGGGGCAATCTGGCGGACAACGTGATTTCCGTCTGGCTGGTCAACTACCTGATGGTGACCCTGACAGAGCATCACAAGCTCCCTCCCTTCAGCTTCCGGAACAAAGAAGTGGAGAGCCGGCTGGACAACATCGAGGTGATGATGGAAAAAGGCCGCTGCAGCAAAGAAACGGCCATGGAGACCCTTTGTGACTGCCTGACCCAGACTGCGGACAGCCGTTCCGTATACCGGGCCATGGCGAAACTGGCCCCGGAGGCCATTCCGGATATCCTGAAAGTGGCGGATGCGGAAGGAGAGGGGCTTTCCCTGGCCGGGGATTTATGGAGCGGCCTCCATCAGAAAGGGAACATCCCTTTTCCCTATTGGGTGGACTGCCTGGGCATTGAAAAAGGCCAGGCCATCAGGACCCCTGGGGAAATGGCGGCTCTCCAGTATCTGATGCGGGAGTATCCGGAAGGGTATGAGGAAGAACGGGTTGTGCTGGTCAATGCCAGCGACCAGACCCTTCCCTTCTATCCGGAGCTGGAACATGTTTCTTATTACGGGTTCGGTGACCATCTCCAGTTTGCCTATGAAGGGACGGAGCCTCTGGATTTTGCAGCCAAAAAGATCCGCTTCTATAATATCCGGTTTGCCCCGCCTTATGAGGCAGTGGCCGCGGCTCAGGTGGAAAATTTCAAAAAGGACGCCCGGAAGGCCCTGGACAAGGGAGACCGGCAGCAGGCGGCGGCCTCTTATCAGGCGGCTGCGGACATGGGGGACAGGGAAGCCATGTGCCGGTTGGGACTTGTGTGCCGGGATCTGGGGGACCCGGAAGAAGCGGCCCGATGGCTGAAGACGGCGGCAGAACTGGGGAATCCCAATGCGGCCTGGGAATTCTACCGGCAGAGTGTCCAAAACGGGTCTCCGGAATACGACTACCTGTCCGCGGCGGCCAGATGGGGCCATGGAGAAGCCAATATGAAAGAGGGCGAACTCTATGAAACCGGGACGGAAATGGAAGACGGCCAGGACTTTGACAAGGCCGCAAAGTATTATGGGAAGGCTGCGGAACTGGGCGTAGAAGGGGCCGCAGAAGCCCTGGAACGGACCAACAAGGCACGCCATACCCCTGCCTTCCAGGAGGCCCTTTTCAAGAACTACCAAAAATACAAGGACAGTAACGAAGAAAGGGCCCTGGACTATCTCCGGCGCAGCGCGAAGCTGGGATACGGGAAGGCCCGGGAAGTCCTTGCTGCCTGGGATCTGGAACAGGGGGCCCGGCTCCGGCAGGAAGAAGAAACGGACTGGTCAGAAATCTGTGCCCTGTACCAGGAAGCGGCGGACTGTGGCAGTCCGGAAGGCTGCTGGGAACTGGCCCGTTTGAAAGAAAATGGAAAAGGGACGGCTGTGGATCTGGCAGGAGCAGACCTTTTGATCCGCCAGGCGGCTGAAAAGGGCGTTGGGCCGGCCTGTGCCCGGATGGGCCTGGAAGAAGCCAAAGCCGGCCATAAGGAGGCCGCTTTCCAGTGGTATCAGAAAGGGGCTGAGGCGAAGGATCCCCAGGCATGTCTCCAGACCGGTCTGTGCCGGGAAAAGGGAACAGGCTGTGAAAAGGACCTGGAAAAAGCCCGGGACCTGCTGCGCACAGCCCTGGCCGGAAATCTGGCAGAAGCCCTGGCCCCTCTGCAGCAGGTGGACCTGGCCCTGGGGGACGCATTCCAGGCGGCAGGACGCGTTGAGGAGGCTCTGGCCTGTTATGAAGAGGCCGCAGCAGGAGAAAACGCTGAAGCCATGGTGAAGGCGGCGGCACTCCGGGGCAACCAGGATCTGGAAGACTGTTACGATTATGGGAAGGCCATGAGCTGGTATGAACGGGCGGCCAGCCTCCAGCCGGAAACGGAGGAAACGAAAACCGCCCGGATCTGTCTGAAGGCTGCCGGTGAATACCCGGACCTTCTGGCCTATCTGGAAAGCAAGCATGGGGCTCAGCTTGAAGGCAGCCATTACTATCTGGGGGACAATATCCCCGGAGACCTTCTGGACAACGCCATGAAGGCCTACGGCAGCCGTCTGGGTGTGGACCGCTCTGAAGTCCTGCTGCTCTGTGATGCCTCCAACGCCCTGCTCTGGGGAAAGGGAAAGAAAGGGTTCCTTCTGACAGACGAAGGGGATATCTTCACCTCCCAGGGCGGAAAAGCCTTCGTGGATGATTTCTGCCGGGTGTTCCTGGACCAGGATCATACGCTCCAGAGTGATACGGGTTTTGTCCTTTGTACCTTTGAAGAAAGTGACTGCAGCAGTCTGGATGCCAATTTTGCCTCCTGGCTGTCAGAAGAAGTGATCCTGTCCAAGGAAGAATACAATCTTGCCGAAGCCCACGGTGTCTTTGCCGATGAGGAAGAGGAAGACGAAGAGGAAGACAAAAGGGAACCCTCCGGCAGCCAGGCGGCGGAGGAACCCCGGCCTGCTGCTCAGGAGGCGCCCGCTGTCCCTGCTGACCGCCCGGCCGCAGGTTTCTGTTCCCAATGCGGAACCCCGGCCAAACCGGGGGCCCGGTTCTGTTCCCATTGCGGTGCTCCTCTGGCAGTGGGGCCTGCAGAAAAAGAGACCTCTTCAGAAGGAACTGACCGGGCAGCCCTCCTGGCCTTTGTACAGCAGCTGGCTCCCCTGGCCAATAAAACCAATACCTATCTGTACTGTGCCCCTGATATCCCGCCCAAGAAGATGGCCAATGCCCTGTCCAGCTATGCCCAAAGCTATGGGCTGGATCCAAAGGATGTCCTTGTCCTTTGCGACAAAACCGTAAGGGGAACGGCCCGGGACGGCTTCCTCCTGACCTGGGATACCCTCATTTCCTCTGAAACGGGAGCCGTTCCCCTCAAAGAAATCGGCCGGATAGAACCGCCCACCAGCATGTGGAGCGGCAAAATGATCCTCCAGCCCGGGAACCGGAAATTCCTGGCCATAGCCCGGGATGACGAACTGACAGCGTTCTGTGAAGGGCTGAACAAGCTGCTGAAGGGCAAGTAAAGAGGGCAGAGAGCAGAGCGTCAGGGCTTGGCAAACTGATGAAAACGTATTTCATCGATTGGCCGCACCCTGCAAAGACCAGGACCCTCCGGAGTATTGCGTTGTTATCGGTCCATGGACAACGGCGGCGTAGGGGTTCGCCGAAGGCAAACCCATCCCGGCCGCCCAAGGGGCCAAAACGTTCAAAGCCAGATGCCCGGCATCTGGCTTCCTATATCACGATATGTTATACTGTACACGGTGTTGTCTATACGGTAGGCGGTCAAATCTTGCCCCAGAGATGGGGTGGAGCCCTATGACGAAATACGATTTTTTTACCTTTTTGGTAATCCTCTTCGTGATTATCGTTGCAATTCGGGCATAAAGAAATCCGCCTCCAGCTTCCAACAGTAGGCGGATTTCTTTCCATACACTGCTATGGGGCTGACCGTCACCAGACAGCACCTTTTGTATTTTCATTATAACACAGATCCATAGGATTGCAAGGAGAACGGAGAACGAAAAGGGGCCAGCCGCTTTTCAATCTCGCGCCAAAAGGAAACCATTTGCCGGGGCAAATGGACATGAGCTTACAGTCTCTAGTCACTAGTCTCCAGCCGATGGAAGGAACCCGCAGGGCGGGTTCCTGGGAATATCCGAAACTCGCAGGCCGGGAAAGGCGTGCCTGGGGCCCGCCCCTACAGCGTCAGGGTCTGACAAACCGATAGCAACGTATTTCATCGATTGGCCGCACCCTGCAAAAACCAGGAACCTCCGGAGTATTACATTGTTATGGGTCCATGGACAACGAGGTTGTAGGGGTTTGCCGAAGGCAAACCCGTCCCGGCCGCCCAGAGGGCAATACATTCAAAGCCAGATGCCCGGCATCTGACCTCCAAAACGACAAACGATGAACCCGAAAAAAGCCGCCACCCGAAGGTGACGGCTGTCCTTTTTAAAATATGGTCGGGGCGACAGGATTCGAACCTGCGGCCTCTTAGTCCCGAACCAAGCGCGCTACCAAACTGCGCTACGCCCCGACAACACAAATAGATTATAGAGGGTCAGCGGCCATTTGTCAACTGTTCTTTGCCAAATTCCGGAAAAATTTTCAGCCGGATCTCGAAAGGCCGCTCCCAGGGCAGGCTTACGGCAAACTGGGCGTCCCGGAACCAGTACCGGGTCTTCCCGTCTTCATAGTAGGGGAACTGGCGGCAGTACCACAGGAACACCTGGTGGTAGATCCCCAGCTCCCGGGATAGGTAGCAGGTGGCGGCGTTGGGGTAATCCCCGCCTTTTTCCGGGTCCACGCCGTTGAAGTCCTGGAGCTCCGCCATATGGGGACGGATCAGTTTCTGGTAGGCCCAGTCGTCCAGGAACCGGGCGTAGTTGAACCGGAAATTGGCGCTGTACAGGGCAGGAAGCTGGTCCTTGGGCAGCCGTTTTGCCTGGCCGGACACAATGGTCCCCTGGGCCACGGCGGTGCCGATGGCGTTGGAGGCGGTGTTCCAGCCGGAATAGGACAGCAGCCGGGGCAGGGGCGTCCCGTTGGCCATGAGATGGGGCAGGATGCAGTCTCCGGCGGCGAACCGGGTGGACAGGTCCACCAGAGCCACCGGTTTCCGTTCCATCAGGCTTTTGATGTCTCCGGCGATCCTGGTATAGTCTTCGTCCTTTTCCCCGCCGCAGTGGATGTACAGGACGAAATCCGCCCCTTCCAGGGAACCGGTTTCCACCCCGTTGGCCAGTTTGATCTTTTCCTCCGCAATCTGCCCCAGGGTCAGGGGGACGAAATGGAGGGTGTAATCCTTCATGGCCGGGTCCCCGTAGAGCACTTTGATCCTGGGCCGGTATCCGGTGCGCCGGCTGTAGATCCTGGCAGCGGCCAGGGTGCCCAGTTCATCCGCCCCCTGGGAGGTGTAGATGGGGGGATGCAGGTCGTAGGCGTTGGGATAGGCCCCCGCGTTCAGCCGGTTGTAGTTGGGCAGGCCGTAGGGATGGGCATCGTCCTGGCCGATCACCAGGTCCGTCAGGTTCTCTTCGGTGACGAACTGGACCAGCTCCTCATTGAACCGGTCGTTGTCCCGGTACAGGGTGATGTACTTCCACTTCAGGTCCATAGGGATCAGGGCCTTGACTTCTTCGTAGTTCTCCTTGTCGTAGGGCAGCCCCCGGATTTTCTTGTCCATGTTGATGGTCCAGGTCATAAGATGCCACTGGTACCACCGGTCCGGCAGCACATGGTCGCTGATCAGCAGACGGGGGATGATGGAATACAGGTAGAACTGCTTGTCCGGGTTGTCTTCCTTCAGGTCCTCCAGATAGGTGAAGAAATCCCCGGCTTTCCGGTCTGTCAGGGGCTCCATCCGGGAATGGAGCAGGCCTCCGAAGATCAGAAGGTCCGAAGAAAGGAGGGCCCCCTGCTGGCCGGGTATGATGCCGGTGAGCCAGGTTTTGAGCGCCGGGACCTTGGCCGGTTCGTCGTACCAGTCCATGATCTCATTGGGCGGAGCGGTGAAGCGGATGCCCCCCAGGGCCCCCAGTTCTTCGGTGAAATCCCGGCAGGGAGGCCGGTTGTCCAGAGGCAAAAGGGCCCAGTTTTCCGCAGCCGGCACCTCTCCGGGAGAAAAAACAGCCCCTCTGGGTGCCAGAGTATGATACAATACACCTGCGGCCATGGCTGCAGCGGCAAGAGCCAGAAGGGGTTTCTTCAGCTTCACGGGGGGATGCTCCTTTCACAGTATAATAATCTATTATAACGTACGGAAGAGGTTTTGTGTATGCGAATCATTACGGGAAAGGCCAGGGGACTGAAACTGGTGACCCCGAAGAACTATCTGGTGCGGCCTACAGCGGACCGGGTGAAGGAAGCCCTGTTCAACATCATCCAGAGCCGGATCCCCGGCAGCACCGTGCTGGACGCCTTTGCAGGCACCGGGAACCTGGGGCTGGAAGCCTGGAGCCGGGGAGCGGAACAGATCGTCTATTTCGACAAAAGCCGGGAGAGCCTGAAGCTGGTGAAGGCCAATGTGGAAAAGGCCCGGGCCGGGGAACAGGTGACCCTGATCCACACCGACGCGGTGAACGGTCTTGCCATGATGGCCCAGCAGGGAAAGGCCTTCGATGTGATTTTTTCGGATCCGCCCTATGACAAGGGTCTGAACCGGAAAGTGGTGGAGGCCCTGGAAAAATGGCCGGTGCTGAAGGAGGGCGGTCTCCTGGTGCTGGAACACTCCCTGGAGGAGGATCCGGCAGACTATCTGCCCCAGGGCACAGAATTCCGGCAGGAAAAGTACGGAGATACGAAAATCTCCCTAATAGTGTGGAAAAGCTGAACCGTTTTTGTTATAATGGTACGTAGCAAATCTGCTTCTCTTGGAGGTTCAACGTGCGTAAAGCGGTATGTCCGGGCAGTTTCGACCCGGTGACCATGGGACATCTGGATATTTTTGAACGGGCCAGCAAGATGTTTGATGAACTGATCATCAGCGTGTTCGTGAACCCGGCCAAGGACAAGGCCATGTTCTCCATGGAGGAACGGGTCTCCATGATCCGTCAGGCAACGGCCCACATCCCCAATGTGCGGGTGACATGTTTTTCCGGCCTGCTCAACGAATTCTGCGAAAAGAAAGGGGCCCGGTTCATTGTCCGGGGTCTCCGGGCGTTTACGGATTTCGAATACGAATTCCAGCGGGCGCTGCTCATGAAGGAAATCGATGAACAGCTGGAAACGGTGTTCATCATGACCAACGCCAAATATTCCTATCTCAGCTCTTCCGGAGTGCGGGAAATGGTCTATTTCGGCGGCGATATTTCCGGTTTTGTACCGGACTGCATCCGGGAGCAAGTGATGGCCCGGGGGAAACAATCTCTCAAACGGTAGGATCGAATACAAAAAGGAAGGAACGATGGTCATGGAATTGGATAAAATCTTGGACGAAATGGAAAGCATTCTGTCAGATGGCTGGAGGATCCCTCTTGTCAACAAGGTGATGATCGACGAAAACGAAATCACCATGGTGATGGACAAGCTGAGAGCGGCGGTGCCTCTGGAAGTGAAACGGGCCCATGACCTGCTGGAAGAACAGAAGAACATCATCGACAAGTCCCGGGCGGAAGCCGACCACATTGTGGAACAGGCCCATGCAGAAGGGGGACGGATTGTGGATCTGGCCAAGGCGGAAGCGGACCGTCTGGTGCGCCAGGAAGAAGTGGTGAAGGCTGCGGAAGAAAAAGCCAACGGGATCATCGCCACCACCCAGCAGTACGACCGGGATATGCGGGCGGCTGCAGATGCCTATGCGGAAAAGCTCCACAGCGAATCCATGCAGTACGCCATGGACGTGTTCAACTATCTGGAAGAAAACCTCACCAAGACCCTCAGTGCCGTACGGGACAACGGGAACGCCCTGAAATCCAGCTACGACGCCGACCACCAGCTGAACGCCGGGGACAAAGGGGAAGAAGAGAAATAAGGGACGCAACGGAAAAAGCCTGTTGTGCTGCTCAAGGCAGCATAACAGGCTTTTCTTTGTAATCCCGGTCCGTGATCTTTCCTTCGGTCACCAGCTGGTACAGGTCCTGGGCCCTCAGGTCCAGCTGGAGCTGGCGGCGGAAGGCGGGGGAGGGGGCCTTGGCCAGGGTGTCCTTCTGGATGGCGGTGAGAAGGGGGAGACGGGCGGTATGCTTCATGGCCCGGAGCAGCTGCCGTCCCCGGTCCGTGAACCCCAGCACCCGCAGGTACTGCGGCCCTTCCTGGGCCCCCTGGCGGAAAGGACAGTCCGGGCCGGACAGCAGGAACTGCCACAGGATCCGCCGGATCCGGGAAGGGGAATACCGCCGGGTGCGCACCTGGTCCACCAGCCCGTCAAAGCTGACCGCCCGCCGGCATTTCCAGATCCGGTCTTCCAGCCCTTCGGACACCTGGGTGAAGGCGGCCAGGTCCGCCGGGGACCCTTTTTCCAGAGCAAAGGCCAGCAGGGTATCCAGCCGGTCCTCCCGGGCTCCCAGGTCCAGCCCTGCCCGGCACCAGTCCCGGCACGGGGAACGGAGGGACGTGGGCAGGGCTTCTTCTGCAGCCCGGGTGAACCCCCGTTCCGCCACTTCCTTCCGGAAGGCGGTGGCACTGGGCCAGGTGCCTTTTTCCAGGGCGGCGCTGCCGTAAAGGGTCCCTTCCCGGCGGATGGGCAGGGGCTGGATCTCCGGGTGGCCCTTCAGGGCCTTCAGGTATTCCAGGGCCAGCAGGTTGTTGGACCCGGAAAAAAGTCCCTGATAGGCCAGGTTCCGCCGGCAGGCCAGCTGCTCCGCCGCCCCGGCATAGGAAAGGCCCCCGGAAAGGGCTGCTGCCCATTCACCCGGAGAAAAGTCCTCCCGGGCCAGCTGGAGCAGCAGCTTCGGGTCCCGGGCTTCGCAGCCAAAGGACAGGTGGGTCACAAGGCCGGTGGCGGCCAGGCTTTCCACCCCAAAGAAGGCGAACCCCTGGGCACTCTGGAGGCTCCCGGCCGCCGGCAGTTCCAGCACCAGGTCCACCCCGCCCAGGAGAGCCAGCCGGGTCCTGCGCCATTTGTCCCACAGGGGCAGTTCTCCCCGCTGGGTCAGGCTGCCGCTCATCACGGCAATGACGGGCACCGGGCCCAGCAGCGCCCGGGCGGCCTCCAGCTGATGGCCGTGGCCCCGGTGAAAGGGATTGTATTCGGCCACCAGGCCGATGACAGAAGGTTGTTCCATAGCAGATCTCCAAATTTTTATTTTACAAATCCGTAAAACTTTGCTAACATATATTAGTATTATAGCATAAGCATAATACTGGTTTAAAATCAGTAGTCGATCAGGAGGCAATGTAATGAAGATTTTTGTTGTAAACTGCGGCAGCTCTTCCATCAAATATCAGCTGATTGATATGAAGGATGAATCTGTCATCGCTAAAGGTCTGGTAGAACGTATCGGCATCGAAGGCTCCGTTCTGACCCACACTCCCGCCGGCAAGGACAAGGTAAGACTGGAAAGCGCCATCCCCGACCATGTGGACGGCATCAAGAAGGTCCTGGCTGCTCTGGTTGACCCCAACCACGGCGTCATCAAATCCATGGACGAAATCGATGCTGTTGGCCACCGTGTGGTGCACGGCGGTGAAATCTTCAATGAATCCGTTGTGATTACCGATGAAGTGCTGAAACAGATCGAAGATCTCAGCGATATGGCTCCCCTGCATCAGCCGGCCAACGTTTCCGGTATCCGTGCCTGCCAGAAACTGATGCCCAACACCCCGCAGGTTGCCGTATTCGATACTGCATTCCATCAGACCATGCCTCCTGTGGCATATATGTTCGGCGTGAAATACGAAGAATACAAGGACTATGGCATCCGGAAATACGGCTTCCATGGGACTTCCCACAAATACGTGTCCGGGGTGGCTGCTCAGCTGCTGAAGAAGGACATCAAAGACACCAAGATCATCACCTGCCATCTGGGCAACGGTTCCAGCATCACCGCTGTGGACGGGGGCAAATCCGTGGATACTTCCATGGGCTTTACTCCTCTGGACGGCGTGCTGATGGGCACCCGTACCGGTTCCATCGACCCGGCTGTGGTTCCCGTGCTGATGCAGAAGAAGGGCCTGGATGCTGCCGGCGTTGACAAGTACATGAACAAGGAATGCGGCGTCCTGGGCGTTTCCGGCGTTTCCAGCGACTTCCGTGACCTGGAAGATGCTGCCGCCAAAGGCAACGAAAGAGCCCAGCTGGCCCTGGATATGTTCTGCTACCAGGTGAAACGGTACATCGGCGCTTATGCAGCTGCCATGGGCGGCGTTGACGCCATCGTGTTCACCGCCGGCGTAGGCGAAAACGACATCCATACCCGTCAGCAGGTTTGCGCAGGCCTGGAATTCCTGGGTGTGAAACTGGATGCTGACCGGAACAACGTACGGGGCAAAGTCACCGAAATCAGCGCCGCTGATTCCAAGGTGAAAGTATTCCTGATCCCCACCAACGAAGAACTGGCCATTGCCCAGGATACCCTGAGACTGTGCAGCAAATAAGATGATTTGGGCTTTTGCTTGACAAAGGCCGGTTTCATCGATATAATGTAACGGTTGATAATATGATTAAAATCAATGTAGCAGAAATCAAAAAAAGACTGACAGGGTCAGAATCTTTCCAGTACGACCTTGCCCCGTCCCAGTTGAACCTGACGCCGGAAGATGCCAGCCTGGAAGGGCACATCCTGGTGGAAGGGGAGATTTCCAACGGGGGAGACGTGCTCCTTCTCACCGCTAGGGAAAAGTTCGTCTGCCACGGCACCTGCGCCCGCTGTCTGAAAGATGTGCGGCTGGAGCTTACGGCCCAGGTGGAAGAACGGTATTATCCCGAAGGCACGGAAGGACTGGAAGAAGATGCCTTCACCTATCAGTTCGATATGGTTGATGTTACGGATGCTTTGAGAGAGTCCCTGCTCCTGGCCATCCCGGCCAGAGTCCTGTGCAAACCGGACTGCAAGGGGATCTGTCCGGTCTGTGGAGCGGACCGCAATGTGACGGAATGTCACTGCGATACCCATTCCATCGACCCCAGGTTGGAGGCTCTCAAGGCGTTGTTAGAGAAATAGCCTGAGATTAGGAGGTGTAACGATATGGCAGTACCGAAGAGAAAAATGTCCAAAGCCCGTCGGGATTCCCGCCGTGCCAACTGGAAACTGGCTGCTCCTGGCCTGGTTGAATGCCCTCAGTGCCACGAACTGAAGCGCCCGCACCACGTATGCACTGAATGCGGCTACTACGATGGCAAGGAAGTCGTGAAAGAAGACGAAGAATAAGGAACCCGGTCCGCCGGACCTTGAAAAGGACGCCGTCCCGAAAGGGGCGGCGTCCTTTTTTCTTCCCCTTCCTAAATCCTCCAAACTGGCTTATAATGATAGAATAGAAATGATTAAATCGATGCGAGGAGAGCAGCTATATATGAAATTCTTTATCGATACGGCCAACCTGGACGAGATCCGGGAAGCGGAGGCCATGGGGATCATCAGCGGGGTCACCACCAATCCTTCCCTGATCGCCAAGGAAGGCCGGGACTATGAGGAAACCCTCCGGGAAATCGCCCAGATTGTGGACGGCCCCATTTCCGGGGAAGTGAAGGCCAGCACCACCCTGGCCCGGGACATGGTGATGGAGGGCCGGGTGATCTCCCGGATCCATCCCAATATGGTGGTGAAGATCCCCATGACCCGGGAAGGCCTGAAAGCCGTGAAGATCCTGGCTTCCGAAGGGATCAAAACCAACGTGACCCTGGTCTTTTCCGCCACCCAGGCCATCCTGGCTGCCCGGGCCGGTGCCACCTACGTATCTCCTTTCCTGGGGCGGCTGGACGACATTTCCACCGACGGCACCCGGCTGATCAAGGAAGTGATGGAGATCTTCCGTCTCTATCCGGACATTACCACCAAGGTGATCTGCGCCTCCATCCGGCATCCCATGCATGTGGTGGAATGTGCCAAAACGGGAGCGGACATTGCCACGGTGCCCTACAAGGTGCTGATGCAGATGGTCCAGCATCCTCTCACCCGGACGGGCATCGAGAAGTTCTGTCAGGATTTCGAAGCGGTGTTCGGCCGGTAAACTATGAACAACCTGTAAATTCTGTAACAGACCACCCGGTCAAGACTTGTATTTTGCCCCTGCTCTGGTATAATAGGTGTAAGTGTTATGACTAGGTACTAAAAGTAGGTGGTAGAATGGGTTCTGTGGGACAGAAAAAGGCAAGACAGCAGCGTCTGCAGCAGCTGCTGGCCAGGAATCCGTTCCTGACCGACGAGCATCTGGCCGAAACCTTTCAGGTGAGCATCCAGACCATCCGGCTGGACCGGCTGGCCCTGGGGATCCCGGAACTCCGGGAGCGTACCCGTCATATGGCGGAGGACGCCCAGGAAAAACTGAAAGCCATTACCAGCGAGGACATCGTCGGGGAACTGATCGACCTGGAAATCGGGGTCAGCGGCATCTCCATGATGACGGTGGACCGGGAAATGGTGCTGCAGAAAACCGGTGTCTGCCGGGGACAGTACATGTTCGCCCAGGCCAATTCCCTGGCTCTGGCGGTGATCGATGCCCCTGCGGCCCTCACCGGGGTGGCCAATGTAAAGTACAAAATCCCTGTGACCGTGGGAGCCATTCTGGTGGCAAGAGCCGAAGTGGTCCGGAAACAGGAAGACAAATATACCATATGGGTGAAGATCAGGAACAACCACAAGGAAGTGTTCCGTGCCAAGTTCCTGATTGTCGCCATTCCGGAACAAAGGAGCCAAGAAGATGAAAATCGCAGTTGACGTAATGGGCACTGACTATGGCCCTGCCGAGATCATCAAAGGGGTGCTTCAGGCGGTTGACGAATATGGCTGCGACGTGGTGCTGGTGGGGGATCAGGAAGTGATCCGCCAGGAACTGGCCCGGGAACATCAGGAAAACAATCCCCGGGTAACCATCCATCATGCCAGCCAGGTCATCGAAATGAAGGACCATCCGGGAATCAGCGTAAAGAAGAAACGGGATGCCTCCATTGTGGTGGCTACCCATCTCCTCCACGAAAAGGAATGTGACGCCTTGGTGTCCTCCGGCAGTACCGGTGCCGCAGTGGCTTCCGCCCTGTTCGGCCTGGGACGGATCCGGGGCATCGAACGGCCGGCCATTGCCACGGTGATCCCCAATGTGAAGGGGGCCACGGTACTGGTGGATTCCGGCGCCAAGGTGGATGCCAAACCGGAACAGCTGGTCCAGAACGCCATCATGGGGTCCATTTATGCGGAACTCCAGCTGGGGATCCCCCAGCCCCGGGTGGGCCTTCTGAACATCGGGGAAGAAGAGACCAAGGGCAATGAACAGTGCCTGGCCACCTATCCTTTGCTGAAACAGGACTCTCACATCCATTTCATCGGCAATGTGGAAGGCCGGGACATCAACAAAGGCACTGTGGACGTGGTAGTCTGCGACGGCTTTGTGGGCAACGTGGTGTTAAAGACCATGGAAGGCCTGGCCAGCGCCGTTATGGAGATCCTGAAAAAGACCCTGATGGAAAGCGGCATCTTTGCCAAACTGGGAGCCCTGCTTATGAAGCCGGCGCTCCTGCGGATGAAAAAACAGATGGATGCATCGGAATACGGCGGCGCCCTGCTTATGGGTGTCCGGGCTCCCTTCATCATCTGCCACGGCAGTTCCAAGGCCAAAGCCATCAAGAACGCCGTACGGGTGGCCATTGAGCTGACCCAGAAAGACGTGGTGGGACGGATCCGCCAGGAAATCATGCACGACGAAGAAAGTGGTGAATTATAAATGACGAAACCTGCAGTGGGCTTTTTGGGCATGGGGTACTATGTGCCGGAAAAAGTCCTGACCAACTTTGATCTGGAAAAAATGGTGGATACCAGCGATCAGTGGATCGTGGAACGGACCGGGATCCGGGAACGGCACATTGCCGCTCCGGACCAGGCAACCTCTGATCTGGCCTTTATCGCGGCCCAGCGGGCTCTGGAAGACGCCGGGATCACCGCCGACCAGCTGGACCTGATCGTGGTGGGCACGGAATCTCCGGACATGAAGTTCCCTTCCGTAGCCTGCATCCTTCAGAACAAACTGGGAGCCTCCCATGCGGCGGCTTTTGACTTGGCTGCCGGCTGCTCCGGCTTTGTGTACGCCTGCGGCATTGCCAGCCAGACCATCGCCAGCGGCATGTACAAACACGTGCTGGTGGTAGGAGCGGAAACCCTTTCCCGGATCCTCAACTGGCAGGACCGGAACACCTGCATCCTCTTCGGGGATGGGGCCGGTGCCGCAGTTCTGGGACCGGTGGAAGAAGGCTACGGCATCCTGTCCGTTGACCTGGGGGCCAACGGGGCCGGGGGCCAGTACCTGACCATGCCTGCCGGGGGATCCCGGAAGCCGGCCAGCGAGGAAACCGTGGCCAACCACGAACACTGCATCCACATGGTGGGCAAGGAAGTGTTCAAGTTTGCCGTGAAGGTCATGGGCCACAGCGCCCTGGCCGCTTTGGAAAAGGCCGGCATGGGCAAGGAGGACATCGATCTTTTGATTCCCCACCAGGCCAACCAGCGGATCATCGATTCTGCTGCCAAACGGCTGAAGCTGTCCACGGACAAGATTTTCGTAAACCTGGAAAAATACGCCAATACATCCGCTGCATCCATTCCCATTGCCCTTTGCCAGGCACGGGATGCAGGACGGATCCATAAAGGAGAGAACGTGGTGATGGTGGGCTTTGGCGCCGGCCTCACCTATGGTTCTCTGGTAGTGAAATGGCAAAAAGATGAGGAGGCCAGAGCATGAGTAAAATTGCTTTTGTGTTCCCGGGACAGGGGTCCCAGACCGTAGGCATGATGAAGGAACTGTACGACAACTACGCCTGCGTCCGTGAAGTATTCAAGGAAGCCGATGAAGCACTGGGCTTTTCCATGACGGATCTGTGCTTCAAAGGGCCGGAAGACCAGCTGCGGCTCACCTACAACACCCAGCCTGCCATCCTGACCTGCAGCATTGCAGCCATGAAGGTGCTGAACGAAAACGGGGTGTTCCCGGATGTGGCCGCCGGTCACAGCCTGGGTGAATATTCCGCTCTGGTGTGCGCCGGTTCCCTGAAATTCGCCGATGCAGTGCGCACGGTGCGGAAACGGGGCCAGTTCATGCAGGAAGCAGTTCCTGTGGGCCAGGGGGCCATGGCCGCCATCATTGCCCTGGATACCGCCAAGATCCGGGAGATCTGCGCTGACATCCAGGAAAAACGGAACGAAGCAGTACAGCCGGTGAACTTCAACTGCCCGGGTCAGGTGGTCATCGCCGGGGCCACGGAAGCTGTAAAAGAGGCTTGCGAAGCCTTAAAGGCCGCCGGTGCCAAACGGGCCATCATGCTGCCGGTAAGCGCTCCTTTCCACAGCACCCTGATGCAGCCGGCTGCAGACCGTCTGAAGGAAGTGCTGGACGGCATCGAAGTGGCTGACGCCAAGATCCCGGTGATCGCCAACGTCACCGCCCGTCCCGAACAGAAAGGGGACGAAATCCGTCAGGTACTGGTGAAACAGGCTGCCAGCCCGGTACTCTGGGAAGACAGTGTCCGGTACATGATGGAAAACGGCGTGGATACCTTCATCGAAGTGGGACCTGGCAAGGTGCTCACCGGTTTCGTCAAGAAAATCGACCGTTCCTACACCGGCCAGAACGTGGAAGACCTGGCCAGTTTGGAAAAAACCCTTGCTTATTTAAAGGAGGTCAGATAAAATGACTTTAGTCGGGAAAGTGGCGCTGGTTACCGGCGGCTCCCGGGGCATCGGCCGTGCCATTGCCCTGAAGCTGGCGGAAAACGGAGCTGACGTAGCCATCAACTATGCCGGCAATACCGCTGCAGCAGAAGAAGTCAAGACGGCCATCGAACAGATGGGCCGGAAGGCTCTCCTGGTCCAGGGCAGCGTAGCCGATACCGACGGTGTCCAGACCATCGTGAACACGGTGGTGAAGGAACTGGGCCGTCTGGACATCCTGATCAACAACGCGGGGATCACCCGGGACGGGCTCCTGATGCGCATGAAGGAAGCGGACTGGGACGATGTGATGCACACCAACCTGAAAGGGGTGTACAATTGCTCCAAGGCCGTCCTGCGCACCATGATGAAGCAGAGAAGCGGCCGGATCGTGAACATGGCCTCCGTAGTGGGGGAAATGGGGAACGCCGGTCAGACCAACTATGCGGCTGCCAAAGCCGGGGTCATCGGCTTCACCAAGAGCCTGGCCAAGGAAGTGGCTTCCCGGGGCATTACGGTCAATGCCATTGCTCCTGGCTTCATTGCCACGGATATGACCAGTGTGCTCACCGACGACCAGAAGGCCGAAATGGCGCGGACTATCCCTCTGGGACGGGCCGGCCAGCCTGAAGATGTTGCCAATGCAGTCCTTTTCCTCGTTTCCGAGGGGGCTGCTTATATAACCGGCCAGGTTTTAAATGTGGACGGTGGCATGGTAATGTAGTATCATTATATGTTAGAGGATTGGAAGGAGGTGAACTGGAATGAGCGAACAGAGCACTTTTGAAAAAGTAAAGGCCATCACCGTTGATCAGCTGAGCGTTGCTCCTGAAGACGTAAAAATGGACTCTACTTTTATCGATGACTTGGGAGCTGATTCTCTGGACATTGTGGAACTGATCATGGCTTTCGAAGAGGAATTCAACACTGAAATCCCCGACGATGTGGCCGAAAAGATCCGCACCGTAAGAGACGCAGTCGAACTGTTGGATAAAGAAGGCAAATAATAGCATCCCATTATTTTCGGAAGGCCCTGCAACAGGGGCTTTCCGAACTTTATCCATGATCTTATGATCTGAAATGGGGGATTTTTGTTGAAAGTGCCAGTGCTGAAGATTGGTGAAAAAGTAGCAACTATGCCTATCGTCCAAGGCGGTATGGCCATACGCTTGTCCACGGCGCGTTTGGCAGCTTCAGTGGCCAATGAAGGCGGTGTGGGTCTGATCGCTGCTTCTGGTCTGCCCTTCGATGAGCTGCGCAAGGAAATCCGTCTTGCCCGGAAATTATCCAATGGCAAGGGAATGATTGGCATCAATGCCATGGTAGCCGCCCGGGAGTTTAAGGGTCTCATTACAACTGCGGCCCAGGAGAAAGTCGATCTGATTGTGGCCGGGGCTGGCTTTTCCAGAGATATGTTTTCTGTCGGCAAGGAATATAATGTTCCCATTGTGCCGATTGTATCCTATGCCAAACTGGCAAAGATTGCGGAACGGCTCGGTGCTTCCGCCGTTGTGGTGGAAGGGACTGAAGCAGGGGGCCATTTGGGGACCCAGCGTTCCATCAAAGATATCCTGCCGGAAATCCTTTCGGTGGTGAAGATTCCGGTCATTGCGGCTGGTGGCGCTGTCACCGGCAAAGATGCGGCGGAATTGCTGAAAATGGGTGCCAGTGGCGTCCAGATGGGCAGCCGGTTTGCTGCCAGTGAGGAGTCCAACGGGTCTCCTTTCTTAAAACAATTTTATTTGAAAATGACCCAAGATGATGTGGTTCAAATAGATAGTCCGGTAGGATTCAAGGGCCGTGCCGTGCTGACGCCTTTTTCCAAGGCTGTGCTGGAAGGCCATCCTCTGAAACCCACCACCTGCGACAGCTGCCTGAAGCACTGCTCCCGCAGCTTCTGTATCATCCGGGCTCTGACCCGGGCCCAGCAGGGAGACCTGGAAACAGGTCTGGTGTTTACCGGAGCCAACATGTGGAAAATTAAAGAAATCCTTCCCGTCCATGAAATCTTCAGACGGATCCGGGAAGACTGGGACAATATTGAGTAGAGGTGATCCTTTTGAAACGAAGAGTGGTTGTGACCGGCCTCAGTGCGATTACGCCCATTGGCATCGGTAAAGAAGCATTCTGGAACAGCCTGATGGAAGGCAAATCCGGTATCGGTCTGATTACCCAGTTCGATACCACTGATTTTAACTGCAAAATCGCCGGGGAAGTAAAGGATTTTGACTTTGCGGATTACGGCGACAAAAAAGAAGGCAAACGGATGGACCGGGTGACCCAGTTCGCCGTGGCCTGTGCCAAAATGGCAGTGAAAGATTCTGCCCTGGACCTGGATAAGGAAGATGCAGACCGGATCGGCGTGTGCGTAGGCACTGGCATCGGCGGCATCCATACCTTCCTGGATGCGGCCACCAAGCTGGTCTCCAAGGGACCTGGCCGGATCAGCCCCTTCTTCATTCCCATGGAAATCCCCAACATGCCGGCAGCTCAGATCGCCATCGATCTGAAGGTGAAAGGCCCCAACACGGCCATTGTCACCGCCTGCTCCACCGGTTCTGACTGCATCGGGGACGCCCTCCGGACCATCCAGTACGGAGATGCGGACGTGATGCTGGCCGGGGGTACCGAAGCAGCCATTTCTCCCATTGCCGTGGCCGGGTTCGACAACATGAAAGCCCTGTCCCGGAACAACGAAGCTCCGGAAAAGGCCTCCTGCCCCTTCGACAAGAAGCGCAGCGGCTTTGTCATGGGCGAAGGCGCCGGGATCGTGGTCCTGGAAGAACTGGAACATGCCAAGGCCCGTGGGGCTCAGATCTATGCAGAACTGGTGGGCTACGGCCACAACAGTGACGCCTACCATATCACCGCTCCGGATCCGGAAGGGGATATGCAGGTGAAATGCATGGAAATGGCCATCAAAGACGCCGGCCTGACCCCGGCTGACATTGACTATGTGAATGCCCACGGCACCAGCACCCACCGGAACGACCTGAACGAAACCAACTGCTGCAAGCGGGTATTTGGAGACCGGGCCAAGGAAGTGCCCATCAGCTCCATCAAATCCATGACCGGCCATCTCCTGGGCGGTGCCGGCGGCGTGGAAGCCGTGGCTACGGTACTGACCATCAAAAACGGCATGATCCCTCCCACCATCAACTATGAAGATGTGGATACGGAAGAAGGCCTGGATCTGGACTACGTGCCCAATGTGGCCCGGAAAGCCGATGTGAAGGTGGCTCTGTCCAACAACTTCGGTTTCGGCGGTCACAACGCCATCCTGTGCTTCAAAAAGTACGAAGACTAAGGGGCTCCCGGTACCATGGAGGAACAGCGTCAGAAAGAGCTGGAAGGGCTCTGCCGCCAGCTGGGCATGGTCATGAAGGACCTGCACCTGCTGGATATGGCACTGACCCATACGTCCTATGCCTATGAGTCCAAAAAGAATCCCCGGCCCCAGCACAATCAGCGGCTGGAGTTTTTGGGGGATTCGGTGCTGAGCCTGGTGGTCAGCACCCATATCTACAAAACCTGTCCCCAGATGGACGAAGGGGAGCTGTCCAAGCTCCGGGCCTTCCTGGTATGTGAGGAGACCCTGGCCCAGCTGGCCACGGAAAACCATCTGGGAGACCATCTGCTCCTGGGCAAAGGGGAAATCAACCTGGATGGGGAGGAGAATCCCTCTATCCTGGCCGATGCCTTTGAAAGCGTCCTGGGAGCCTATTACCTGGACCAGGGTTTTGCCAAAGTGACGGAGCTTTTGGGACGGCTGTTGATCAGCCGGATCCCGGAGCTTACTGCCGACGGCATTGACCGGGATTACAAGACCCGGCTCCAGGAAGTGGTGCAGAAAGACGGCCCGGTGGAAATCGACTATGAGCAGGTTTCCGCAGAAGGCCCCAGCCACAACCGGACCTTCGTCATGCGCGTCCTGGTGAACCAGGAAGAGCGGGGCAGAGGCCGGGGAAGAACCAAAAAAGAAGCCGAACAGCGGGCTGCCAGAGAGGCCCTGAAGGCTTGCAAATGAGATAAAAAAATACCGCGCATCTGCGCGGTATTTTTTTATCTCATTCTGTTTCCTTCCGCCTTCTTCTTGTTTTCATACATGACCGCATCGGCCCGGAGGAATACATGGAGAAAGTTGATGTCGTTTTCCGGATCGTAGGCGCTGAATCCGGAGGCAAAGGCCAGCTGGTCCCAGGGCCGGTCATCCTCATAGTTCCGTTTCCGGTTCCAGGGCTTCAGCTGGGACAGGATGGCCTCCCGGTTGTGGTAGTCCTCCTTCTGGAGGATTACCACGAATTCGTCCCCGCCTACCCGGTACACCGGGCTGTGCTTGAACAGGTCGCAGATGTATTTCACCGTCCGCAGGAGCAGATCGTTGCCCCGGGCGTGACCGTATCGGTCATTGACTCCTTTCAGGTCGTTCACATCCACCATCAGCACTCCAAAGGAAGGAACCTTGGCCGGATCAGCCGGTCCAGTTCCTGGACCTTTAGCTGGTAAGCCCGGGTGTTCTTCACCTGGGTCAGGTTGTCTTCCAGGGCCTGGTTTTCCAGCCGGTCCACCATTTCCTTCATCCGCAGCATGGTCTGGTCCATGTTCCGGGCCAGATCCCCCACCTCATCCTTCTGGGTGCTGTGGAGCAGGGTGTCATAGTTCCCCTGGCCCATCCGCCGGGCGGCTTCGTCGATTTCCTTCAAAGGCTGAATGATCCGGTTGGCCCCGGCAATGGCCATGCCGGAGGTAATGAGTCCGAAGAACACCATCAGGAACAGGTTTCGTCCGTAGGAAATCCGCCGTTCCTCATAAATCTCCTCATCCGGAGCAATGATCCCCAGATTCATGCTGTTCCGCAGGGTAATAAAGGCCAGTTCCTTCTCCTGGCCCTTGTAGTGGTAGCTCAGCAGCTGGTCGTTGGAATCCCGGCCTTTCAGCACCTCCGCATAGGGTTCCAGGCCGAAATCTTTCAAGGTGGTGGGAGCTCCCTCCGGATAATCCGGATGGTAGTACAGCTCTCCCTCATTAGAGAACAGCACGGCATAGCCGCTTTCGTAGATCCTGGTATCCCGGATCATGGAAATCAGGGTGTCCATCCGGATGCTCAGGCCCACAAAACCCACAAACTGCTGGTTCTTGTAAACCGGTACCACATAGGAGATCCGCCGGACTGCGAAATTGTGGTCATTGTAAGGCGGGCGCCATACAGGCTGGCCGCCTTTCCGCAGATCCTGGAAGAACTTCCGGAGATGCCGGTCCTTGTAGAAATACTGTCCCATTTCCTCAGGGGTGTGGGGTACATAGGCTTTCCGTTCCGGATCCCAGGTGTACCAGAATCCGTTGGGGTGGCCGGTATATTCACTGTTGAACTGGAGATAATACCCAAAAATGGTGGAAGAACTTTCCGCCGACAGATGGAACTGTTTTTCCAGATGATCCAGGATCTGCTGCTGGACAGCCGGGTCCCTCAGGGCTCTGGGATCGTCAATATCCGCTTCCAGGGAACGGGCCAGGGCATCGGTCATGTCCTTGGCCTCCGTCAGGGTGCTCTGGATGGGGGCCGAAGTCCGCTGGGCCTGCCAGTTCAGGCTCATGGTGGCGATCCGGGTGGAAGTAGTAGTGACAGTCTGCAGGTCCAGGAACCCCATGATCAGCACCAGGGACACGGTAATGCCCAGGATGATCAGCAGGAACTGGGACCGGAGACTGCGGAATTTGATCCACACAGCACAAATACGCTCCTTTATACAGAATTATAAAAAGCAAAAGCCGGCTGTTTCCGTGACAGCCGGCTGGGGAACCCTGGAAAAAGAGAGCAGGTCTCTGCAGATGGCTGCCATTTTACAGGCCCTTATAGCTTTGCGTCACTGGATTTCTCCAGGTTTGCCAAATGTTTTCTTTATTTTTTTTTTTTGATATCAATTATTATTATAAAGGATGAATGCTCATTTGTCCATACCCATGTTGAACAGGGTCAGCGGGCTGCGTCTCTTTCAATGGACCGTTTCAGCTGGTACATGGCCTCATCCGCCCGGCGGAACACTTCTTCGAAAGACGTATCCGTCCCTGGCAGGTATTCTGCATGGCCGGCAGAGAAAGAAATCTGTTCCCAGGGCTTTTCCAGGGTATAGTCCCGTTTCCGGAGATAGGGGAGGAGCTGTTGCCACAGGGCTTCCCGGTTTGCATAATCCCCATGCCGGAGCAGCACCAGGAATTCGTCTCCGCCGATCCGGTACACCGGACTGTGCTGGTACAGCTGGCAGATGGTTTTGGAAGTCAGCTGGATCACCACATTGCCTTTTTCGTGGCCGTAGGTGTCGTTGACCCCTTTCAGTCCGTTCAGGTCCACCATTACCAATCCGAAGGCCAGGTGGTTCAGGGGGTCGGAAATTTCCCGGTTCAGTTCCAGCACCTGCTTTTCAAAGGCGGATACATTCTTCACTCCGGTGAGTTTGTCCTGGAAGGCTTCCGTCTTCAGATCCCGGACCATGATCTTCATCAGGTCCATGGTCCGGTTCATGTTCTTGGCCAACAGGCCGATTTCGTCCCGGGAAGATTCCTTGATGGGGACGTCATAATTTCCCCGGCCCATCCGGGAGGCCGCTTCGTTGATCTCCTCCAGGGGCCGGAGGATCCGGTTGGCCAGGTAGATGGCAATGGCGGAGGTGATGATGGCAAACAGCAGCAGCAGGAAAAAGGCCCGGTAAATGGCCTCCTTCTGGAAGGCGTAAATCTCGTTTCCCGGAGCCACCACCCCCAGTTTCATGCCATTGGCCAGGGTGGTAAAGGCCAGCTGTTTCTTTTTCCCCTGATAGGACACCGGAATGGTGCGGGAACCAGTATCATGCTGGCGGAACACATCCGGCGAGTGGTCCAGGCCAAAATCCTTCAGGGTGGTGATCTGGGTCCCTTTTGCATAGTTGGGGTGATAGTACAGGACTCCAGTGTCGGAAAACAACAGGGCATATCCGCTGTCATAGATCCGCACATTTTTCACCTGATCCACCAGGTTGACCATCCGGATATCGATGCCCACCAAAGCCACACATCGCCGGTTGACGAAAACCGGCTTTACATAGGAAATCAGCAATGGGCCGCCTTCCCGGTTCCGATAGGGTGGGATCCACTGGGGAGAAAGACTTTCCAGAGGGCCATAATACCAACGGTACATTTCCTCCAGCATTGGGTTGGAAGATTTTCGGGGATGGGAAAAAGGCTGCTCTTCAAAAACTGGCTGGTCGTTTTTCCGTTTGTACCAGAACCCGTCAGACGCCTGGATCAGGTCTTCATTGAAATGGATGTAGAACCCATCGATAATGGGAATGGTGTCCGCCGCTGCTTCAAACCGGCGGCGGATCCGTTCCTTTCGGTCTTCCCGGAAGTCCGGGTCCTGGACCTGGGAAATGGTGGTAAAATCCTGCTGGACCGTGCCTGCAATGAAATCCACCGCATCCTGGGTCTTGATCAGCATACGGTTCAGGCTGCCGGCGGTTTTCTGGGTCTGCCAGTTGAGTCCGGTATTGGCCACTTCCGTGGAATAGATGTTGATGCTCCGGATGTTCATCATCCCCATGATCAGGGTCAGCACAACGGTGATGGCCACAATGACGATGGTGAGTTGAAGACGGAGACTGCGGATTTTAGCCATGACGGATACACCTCGAAAAAAGTATACTCCCCTCAGCCAGGAGAAGCGTTGCATAAAGTTACCTGTTTATTCATTATAAGAAAAGAAGGGAGATTTGTCCACTCGGGTATTTTCCTGGTGGGGGTCAACAAGTTCCTGGCGAAACCTTCATCGCAGTATGGTTATGCAGCAAAGTGACGAGTACGGGACCGTAGGGAGCGCAGGCCCGGCTCCCCGCCATATACTCTTGAACGGAAAAAACGGTGTATTCTGTTTCAAAATCAATTTGCAAAAAATGATTTCCATCGGCTGCTGACCGTTGACCGCCGACAAAAAAAGACTGCCGCGGAAGCGACAGTCTTTTTTCTTGCCAGCAATTATTTCACTTCGTGGATCCAGCCTTCCGGACCTTCGATTTCGCCCATCTGGATGCCTCTCAGGGTCTTGTACAGCTTGGTCAGCACAGGGCCCATTTTTTCCATCCCGCTGGGGATGCAGATTTCCTTGCCGTGGTCCACAACCTTGCCCACCGGGCAGATAACGGCAGCGGTGCCGCACAGGCCGGCTTCGGCAAAATCAGCCACTTCAGCGAATTTCACTGGACGGTGTTCCACTTTCATACCCAGCATATCCGTTGCGATGGTGATCAGAGAACGGCGGGTAATGGAGGGCAGGATGGAGTCGGATTTCGGGGTGACCAGGGTGCCGTCTTTCTTGACGAACAGGAAGTTGGCGCCGCCGGTTTCTTCCACGTAGGTCCGGGTTGCCGGATCCAGGTACATGTTTTCATCAAAGCCGTTGTTGTGGGCGGTGATGTAAGCATGGAGGCTCATGGCGTAGTTCAGGCCAGCCTTGATGTGGCCGGTGCCTCGGGGTGCCGCACGGTCAAAGTCGGACACGCAGATGGTGATGGGCTTTACGCCGTTTTTGAAGTAGTTGCCCACAGGAGTCCCGAACAGACGGAACTGGTATTCATCGGAGGGTTTCACCCCGATCACCGGGCCGGTGGCAAACAGGTAGGGACGCAGGTACAGAGCGCCGCCGCTTTCAAAAGGAGGAATGTAGTCTTTGTTGGCCCGGACCACTTCGTCCACGGCTTCCATAAACATTTCTTCAGATACAGGAGGCATTTCCAGCCGTTTGGCGGAATCAATCATCCGTTTTGCATTCTGGTCAGGACGGAAGGTAACCGTACGGCCGTCTTTGGTCTTGTAGGCTTTCAGCCCTTCGAATACTTCCTGACAGTATTGCAGGATGCCGGCACATTCATTGAGAACCACGTTGGCGTCACCGGTCAGGCCGCCTTTGCCCCATTTGCCATCCTTGTAGTTGGCAACATACCGCTGGGCAATGGGCTGATAAGCGAATCCCAGTTTGGACCAATCGATGTTTACATTAGACATACAAACCCCTCATTTCTTTCCTATAGATCTGCTATAGATTATGTTACAAAAATGAATTTTGTATACCTCAATATATTACTCACTTGCAATGGGTTTGTCAATGAAATAGTAAAAATTCCGCTGACCTGCACACGAAAGTTGAACCATTTGGTACAATAGAAACAGATGGCTGTAAAATCCGTAATTTGAAAGGAGCCCGATTCCATGATCCTTCCCATTTTCATCCCCCACGCCGGGTGCCCCCACCAGTGTTCCTTCTGCAACCAGCGGACCATCAGCGGTGAAGGGGAGGGGGGCCTGGCCGGGGCCCGGCGGCAGATGGAGAAACTGTCCGCCTGGGTCCGGCCCTCCCCTTCCAATGAACTGGCTTTTTACGGGGGATCTTTTACGGCGCTCCCTGATTCCATCCAGGAGGCTTTGCTGGATCTGGCGGAAACCTGGCGGGCCCGGGGATTTTTCGGCCCCCTCCGGCTGTCCACCCGGCCTGATGCCATTACTCCCCCCATCTTGGACCGTCTCCAGAATCATGGGGTGGAAACCATCGAACTGGGGGCCCAGTCCCTGGATGACCGGGTACTGGCCCAGGCCCGCCGGGGGCATACAGCCGCCCAGGTCCATGCTGCCTCACGGCTGATCCGGGCCTGCGGCTTCCGTCTGGGGCTCCAGCTGATGACCGGGCTCCCGGGCCAGGACGCAGCCAGCCTGGAAGACACCAAACTGCAGGTCCTTGCCATCCATCCGGACCTGGTGCGGATCTATCCGGTGCTGGTGATCGAAGGTACTCCTCTGGCGGACCAGTGGCGCCGGGGGGATTATGCGCCCCAGACCGTGGAACAGGCGGCGGATGCCTGCTGGACCCTGTACCGGGACTTTACCGCCGCCGGGATCCAGGTGATCCGCATGGGCCTCCAGCCGGACCGGGAACTGTGCGCCCCGGGCCACATCCTGGCCGGTCCCTTCCATCCCGCTTTCGGGGAAGTGGTGAAAAGCCGGGGCATCGGCCGCCAGGTGCTGGAGGAGATTGCAGAGCTTCCCGGTGGGGATTATAATATGGTTATCACCTGTCCGGACAGGATGGCCTCGGTGGTACGGGGCCAGCACCGGAGCAATGTCCGTCTGTGGGAACAGACGGGAAAGGTCCGGGTCATTTTCCAGACGGGAAAAACCTTTGAGGTGATGTTCCATGACAGAAAAACTCTATGAAAACGATTCTCTCCTGCAAAGCTGCCAGGCCACAGTGGTCAGCTGCGAGAAAAAGGAGGACCATTATGAAGTGATCCTGGACCGGACAGTACTCTTCCCGGAAGGGGGCGGCCAATTGTCCGACCAGGGCTGGCTGGACAAAGTGCCCGTATTCTACGCCAGCGAAGAGGGTCAGGACGTGCGCCACTGGACCCGGGAACCCCTGGAACCGGGGAAGACCGTGGCAGTGAAACTGGACTGGCCGGTGCGACTGGACCGGATGCAGCAGCACTGCGGGGAACACATCCTGTCCTATGCCTTCTGGAAAACCTGCGGGGCCAACAATGTGGGCTTCCATATGAATGAGGACAGCGTGTTCATCGACCTGGACCAGGAAATCGACGAGGAAAAGGCCAAAAAGGCGGAATGGATGGCCAACGAATGCCTCTGGGCCAATGAACCCATTTCCCTTCATTATGTAGATGCTTCAGAACTGGGGAACTATCCCCTGCGGAAAAAGAACGAAAAGCTCAAAGGCACCGTCCGGCTGGTGGATATCAAAAACGGAGACATCTGCACCTGCTGCGGCACCCATCCCCCCTATACGGGCATGGTAGGGTCCATCCAGATCATCCGGTTCGTCCGGCACAAGGGAGGCAGCCGGATCGAATTCCTCTGCGGCAACCGGGCCCTCAGGGCCATGCATGAACGGAACCGGATTTTGGAAGACACCAGCAATTTCCTGTCGGTGAAGGCGGAAGACGTGCTGCCAGCGGTGGAAAAACTCCACCAGGAGATCCTGGATCTCCGGGGGAAGGTACGGGAAAAGACCCAGGAACTGATCCGGCTCCAGCTGCCGGAAAAAATGGCCCAGGCACCGGTGCTGCCCAACGGCACCAAACTCCTGGTGCTCACCCTGGAAGGCACGGCGGCGGACGGAAAAAGCGCCATGAAGCTGGCCAGTGCCCAGCCCGGGGTGCTGGCGGCGGTGTTCACCAAAGAGGGGGACCGGCTTATGTACCAGTTCGCCTTAAGCGAAGGAGCGGAAGGGGACTGCAGGGCCTGCTGCGCCAAAGCCAATGAACTGTTTGGAGGCCGGGGGGGAGGCCGTCCCCAGAGCGCCCAGGGCGGCGGCACCGCCGGAGCGGACTGGGAGGAAAAGGTAAAGGAACTGGTGGAAGGAATCAGGGGATAAAAATAGCAGGGGAAAAGAGGGGCTGCTGCCTGGGCAGCAGCCCTCCTGATGGAAACGCAGCGCTGGCTGCTAACCCACCACCAGCCTGACGGCTGGTCCCCCGCCCTTGAAAAGGGCGGATATACGTTGGGACCAGCGGCCCATGGCCAGTGCAGCAGGACGTCAGCCCAAGATGCACATATCCGCCCTCGAAAAGGGAGGGAATACGCCGGGACCAGCGGCCCATGGCTTATGCACCAGTGCGCCAGCCCAAGGTGCACATATCCACCCTCGAAAAGGGAGGGAATACGCCGGGACCAGCGGCCCATGGCTTATGCACCAGTGCGCCAACCCAAGATGCACATATCCGCCCTTTACAAGGGCGGGGGACCGTTGCGCCTGCGCAATGGTGGTGGGTTAGCATTCCCCCGGGAATGCGTTTCCCTTCATAGGAACCTGCGGCTGCAGGTTCCCTCCACCGGCCATTGACAATTGACAATTGACGGGTTGCTGCACCTTTCGTGCAGCAACCCCTTGCAACTTTTGTAACAAATATGATATAATCTCTATCGGCTGTGATTGCACAGCCCACTATACCACACACGCAGAGTCAGGACGCGGCTGTCCTTGCTGGCTGCCGGCAAGGTTAAGCGAAAAATGATCTGCGGAGGAAAAAACAGGAGGAAACAAAAATGGCAATTGTATCCATGAAACAACTTTTGGAAGCAGGCGTACACTTCGGTCATCAGACCCGCCGCTGGAACCCCAAGATGGCTCCCTACATCTTCACCGAACGGAACGGGATCTACATCATCGATCTGCAGAAGACCGTGAAAAAGGTGGAAGAATGCTACAGCTTCCTGCGTGAACTGGCTGCCCAGGGCGGCACCGTGCTGTTCGTAGGCACCAAAAAGCAGGCTCAGGCTGCCATCAAAGAAGAAGCTGAACGCTGCGGCATGTTCTATGTGAACGAAAGATGGCTGGGCGGTATGCTGACCAACTTCAAGACCATCCAGACCCGGATCAAGAGACTCCATGACCTGGAAAAAATGGAAGAAGAAGGCACCTTCGATCTGCTGCCCAAGAAAGAAGTCATCGTCCTGCGCCATGAAATGGCCAAACTGGAAAAATACCTGGGCGGTATCAAAGACATGAAGAAGCTGCCCAGCGCTCTGTTCGTCATCGATCCCCGGAAGGAACACAACGCCATCCTGGAAGCCCGGAAACTGCACATCCCCATCGTGGCCACCGTTGACACCAACTGCGATCCCGATGAAGTGGACTACCTGATGCCCGCCAACGACGACGCCATCCGTGCCGTCCGTCTGCTGACCAGCAAAATGGCTGATGCCGTCCTGGAAGGCAAAGCCAGCGCTGTGGATGAAGAAGCTGCCGCCGCTGACGAAGCTGCTGCTGAAGAAGAAGCCAAGGACGCTGAATAAGCCGCCCTTTCCCAATTCCATAAAGTTACAGGAGGAATACTGATGGCAATTACTGCTAGCATGGTAAAAGAACTGCGTGAACGTACTGGCGCAGGCATGATGGACTGCAAAAAGGCCCTGACCGCCACCAACGGCGATATGGACCAGGCAATCGACTTCCTGAGAGAAAAAGGCCTGTCCAAGGCTGCCAAGAAGGCCAGCCGTGTGGCTGCGGAAGGCCTGGTGGCTGATTATGTGGACGAAGCCAACA
Source organism: Acidaminococcus sp. (assembly GCF_057597765.1). Taxonomy (NCBI): domain Bacteria; kingdom Bacillati; phylum Bacillota; class Negativicutes; order Acidaminococcales; family Acidaminococcaceae; genus Acidaminococcus; species Acidaminococcus sp. The sequence continues at coordinate 164,735 of NZ_DBMBXK010000004.1, forward strand.
AAGTGGCTGTCCTGGTGGAAGTCAACTGCGAAACCGACTTCGTGGCCAACACTGACGAATACAAAAACCTGGTGCTGAGCGTTGCCAAACACATTGCCGCCCACAAACCGGCTGATGTGGCTGAACTGAACGATCAGACCTTCGACGGCACTGACAAGAAAGTCAGCGAAGTGATTACCGAAGCCATCGCCAAGATCGGCGAAAAGATCGATGTCCGCCGTTTCGCCGTGTATGAATACGGCAACGACACCCTGGGCCATTACATCCATGGGGCCGGCAAGATCGGCGTCCTGGTTGAACTGGAAGGCGGGGATGCGGAAGTGGCCAAAGACGTGGCCATGCACATCGCTGCTGCCAACCCGTCCTATCTGGACCGGACCCAGGTTCCTGCCAGCGAACTGGACCATGAAAAAGAAGTCCTGTCCGAACAGGCCAAGAACGAAGGCAAACCTGAAAAAATCATCGAAAAGATGGTGCTGGGCCGTATCCAGAAATTCTATAAGGAAATCTGCCTGGTGGATCAGGAATTCATCAAAGATCCGGATAAATCCATCAGCGCCCTGCTGAAGGAACACAATGCCAAAGCAAAGAGATTCGTCCGCTTCCAGCTGGGCGAAGGCATTGAAAAGAAGAAGGAAGACTTCGCTGCTGAAGTTGCCAGCTTCGTAAAATAACACTCTTGCAAGGGGCTCTCGCTTGTGCGGCAGCCCCTTGTTTTATGAGACATTTTAGATTCAGTCTTGCAGGAACGAACATTTTCACCTATAATGATAAGGAGCGGGAGCCCCTGGAGACAGGGCCCCAAAAAGCATTGTAGAACTGTGGATGACTTCTTGTTCAAGATCTGCGGAACTCTGTAGGAGGTACTGTCAGTGTCGGGTAAAAGAAAGTTCAAGCGCGTGATTCTGAAACTCAGTGGGGAAGCCCTGGCCGGTGAAAAAGGCTACGGCATCGATCCCAAAACGGTGGACGCCATTGCGGCCCAGATCCAGGCAGTCCGGGAAAGTGGACTGGACGTGGCTGTGGTCAACGGCGGCGGGAACATCTGGAGAGGCCTGGCCGGCGCTTCCAAAGGCATGGACCGGGCAACGGCGGACTACATGGGAATGCTGGCCACGGTGATCAACTCCCTGGCGCTCCAGGATGCTCTGGAAAACCGCGGGGTACCTACCCGGGTACAGACGGCCATTGAAATGCGGGCCATTGCGGAACCTTACATCCGCCGGAGAGCGGTACGGCACCTGGAAAAGGGCCGTGTGGTGATTTTCGCAGCCGGCACCGGCAACCCGTACTTTTCCACGGACACCACCGCAGCCCTGCGGGCAGCAGAAATCGAAGCCGACGCCATCCTTATGGCCAAGAAAGGCGTGGATGGGGTGTACGACAGCGATCCTGCGGTGAACCCCAATGCAGTGAAGTTCGACCATCTGGAATACATTGAAGTGATCCAGAGAAATCTGGGTGTCATGGATTCCACCGCCATCAGCCTGTGCATGGACAACCACATCCCCATCGTGGTTTTCAACATCGATGAGGAAGGGAACATCCTGAAGGCCGCTGCCGGTGAAGAAATCGGAACCCTGGTAGGAGGATTCTAAATGGCAACGATCGAAGAATTACAGAACAAAACCCAAGAAAAAATGGATAAAGCGCTCCATGCGCTCCGGAACGAACTGACCAACATCCGCACCGGGCGGGCTACCCCGTCCCTGCTGGATCAGGTGAAGGTGGACTACTATGGGGCTCCCACTCCGGTGACCCAGGTGGCCAACGTGTCCGTGCCGGAACCCCGGATGATTGTGATCCAACCCTGGGACCGGAGCCTGCTGAAGGTCATTGAAAAGGCCATTATGACCAGTGACCTGGGCCTGAATCCCAACAACGACGGCACGGTGATCCGCCTGAACCTGCCTCTCCTGACGGAAGAACGCCGGAAGGAACTGGTAAAAGTGGTCAACAAAAAGGGCGAAGCCAGCCGGGTGGAAATCCGGAACATCCGCCGGGATTTCAATGATGCTGTGAAAAAACAGGTCAAAGCCAAAGAAATCACCGAAGACGATGCCAAGGACGCAACGGATTTTTCCCAGAAGCTGACGGACAAATTCATGAAGAAAATCGATGATGTCCTGGCCCAGAAAGAAAAGGAAGTCATGTCGGTGTGATGACGGCAGCTTCCCAGGCCCCCGACGTATTGGCACGGCCCCTGGCCCTGGCTTTGAAAAAGCTGGAGGCGGCAGGCTGGCAGGCCAGGATCGTACGGGCGGAACCTTCTATTCACCATCCTGCGCAAGTCTGGCAAGATGAATCTGCTTATGTCCTTAAGCAGACCGTCCTGTCTGACCATACATTACAAATTATTGTTGGTTGCAAATTCGAAGGGAGGTGTACTGACCAATGGCACACAAAATTAACCAAGACGAATGCATCGGCTGCGGTTCCTGCGCTGGGACCTGCCCGGTAGGTGCAATCGCTGAAGACAACGGCAAGTACAAGGTTGACGAAGCCAGCTGCATCGATTGCGATGCTTGCTCCGGCGCTTGCCCGGTAGGCGCTATCAAAGCTGAATAAGCTTTCTGGCGTTGTTGCGCAGCCCGCGTAAGCAGGCTGCGCAAATTTTTTTATAGGGGTATGCCAATGCTGAAAAAACTTTTAGGCCTCACTTCCAAACCGGAGCCCATCCCCGAAATCGACGGGGTGGATACCTCCATGCTTCAGCCCGACCTGATCCCCCGCCATGTGGCCATCATTATGGACGGCAACGGACGGTGGGCCAGAGCCCAGGGGAAACCCCGGACCTTCGGCCATGCAGCCGGCGCCCGTACCCTGCGGCGGATCGTGAAATTTGCCGATCATCTGGGCATCAAAGCCCTCAGCGTCTACGCCTTTTCCACGGAAAACTGGAAACGGCCGGTGACGGAAGTCCGGTTCATCATGGATTTGTTGTGTCAGTATCTTACCAGTGAACTGGAAGAATTCAACCAGTACAATGTGCGCATCCGTTTCATGGGATCCCGTGAAGGGCTGCCTGCCATTGTCCAGGAAAAAATGGACCATGCCATGGAAGTCACCAAAGACAACACGGGGATCATCCTTAACATCGCAATCAATTACGGAGGCCAGCGGGAAATGGTGGACGCCGTCCGGGACATCGCCCGGGCCGTCCAGGCAGGGACCCTGTCTCCGGATGCCATAAATGAAAAGACCATCGAAGAACACCTGTATACCCGGGGCATGCCGGCACCGGATCTTCTGATCCGCACCGGAGGAGACCTGCGGGTAAGCAATTTCATGCTCTGGCAGATCGCTTATTCGGAATTCTGGACCACCCCTGTTTTCTGGCCGGACTTTACCGAAGAGCTGCTGACGGAAGCAGTGTACAGTTATGAAAAACGGGACCGCCGGTTTGGCGGCCTGAATCAGAAATAAGAGGCGCAGAACATGGGACAGAGAATACGGACGGCCCTTGTGGCCATCCCCATTGCATTGTTTTTGATCAAAATGGGAGGTCTCCTGTTTGCCCTGGGGGTGCTGATCCTGGGGCTGGTGGGCTTCCGGGAATACCGGAACATGCTCACCCGGGACGGGATCCAGGTGTACCGGGCCACCGGGCTTGCGGGCACGGCGCTTTTGATCGCCGCAGCGGGCCTGGGTCAGCCGGGATGGCTGCTGCCCCTGGTGACCCTGTTTTCCCTCCTGGTGATGCTGGAAGGGCTGTATCTGTACGCCCAGGGCCATTTTCCGGAAAACACCGGCCTTACCTGCATGGCCCTGGTGTACCTGGGACTGCCCTTTGCCCATTTCATCCTGCTCCGGGAGCTCACTGGCTCCGTCCACACCATTCCCCTCTGGGGCCAGGTGAGCCTGGGGGAAGCTCTGCTGTGGACGGTGATGTTCGCCACCTGGGCCAGTGACACCTTTGCTTATTTCGGGGGACGGGCCTTCGGGAAGACCAAGCTGCTGCCCAAAGTCAGTCCCAAAAAGACCCGGGAAGGAGCCCTGTGCGGGTTCCTGGGCTGTGTGGCCACCGTTTGGCTCCTGGGCAGCCTGTGGCTCCAGTATCCTCTGGTGCCGGTGCTGCTCCTGGGGGTGGGCATCGGGTTCTTTGCCCCTCTGGGGGACCTGGTGGAAAGCATCCTGAAACGGTCCTGTGACATCAAGGATTCCGGCAACTTCTTCCCCGGCCATGGGGGCGTGCTGGACCGGTGCGACAGTCTGATTTTCTCGGTGCCTTTTGCCTATTATTTCATCACCCTGGTCCTGTTGGGCTGAAGGAGGTTGCCATGAAGAACATTGCAGTATTGGGGTCCACCGGGTCCATCGGTACCCAGACCCTGGAAGTGGCCGCGGCCAATCCGGAACGGATCCGGGTGGTGGCCCTGGCGGCCCATAAAAATGACCAGCTGCTGGAAGCCCAGATCCGGAAATTCCATCCGGCCCTGGCAGCCCTGTCCGATCCGGAAGCGGCCCGCAGGCTGAAAGAACGGTATGAGGGCCCTACGGAAATCCTCGCCGGTCCTGAAGGGATCATGGCCGCAGCCACCTGCAGCCAGGCGGATACGGTACTGGGAGCCATGGTGGGATACGCAGGCCTGCAGCCCACCCTGGCGGCCATCCGGGCCGGGAAGGACATCGCCCTGGCCAACAAGGAGACCCTGGTGGCCGCCGGCAGCCTGGTGATGGAAGCGGTGAAGAAGGCCGGGGTCCGGCTGACTCCCGTGGACAGCGAACACAGTGCCATTTTCCAGTGCCTCCAGGGGAACGCCCACAAGGACCTGAAACGGATCCTTTTGACCGCCTCCGGGGGCCCCTTCCGGGGAAAGACCCGGGAAGAGCTCCAGAACGTGACGGTGGAGCAGTGCCTCCATCATCCCACCTGGACCATGGGCACCAAGGTGACCATCGATTCCTCCACCCTGGCCAACAAGGGGCTGGAAGTGATCGAAGCCCACTGGCTGTTTGACGCCCCATACGAAAAGATCGTGCCGGTGATCCATCCCCAGAGCATCGTCCACAGCCTGGTGGAATACAGTGACGGGGCCGTGATGGCCCAACTGGGGGTGGCGGACATGAAGTTGCCCATCCAGTACGCCCTCAGCTGGCCGGACCGGTGGCCGGTGGCCTTTGACCAGCTGGACCTGGTGAAGGCCGGGCCTCTGACTTTTTATGAACCGGACACCAAAGTGTTCCGGGCCCTGGCCCTGGCCATTGCCGCCGGGAAACAGGGAGGCACCCTGCCCTGTACCTTCAACGCCGCCAATGAGGTGGCGGTGGCATCATTCCTGAAAGGCCGGCTGTCCTTTTTGGACATTGCTGATCTCATCGAAAAGGTGCTGGATGCAACGGTGCCGGCCAAAGTGGACGGGTACGAAACCATTGTGGAAGCGGACCGTCTGGCCCGGCAGAAGGCAGAAGCCCTGGTTGCCCAGGGAGTGTAGGAGGATTGTGTTTTGACAACGATACTGGCAGCCATCGTACTGTTCGGTGTGCTGATTACGGTCCACGAACTGGGCCATTTTCTGGCGGCCAAGGGCACCGGTATGCTGGTGACGGAGTTTTCCATCGGCTTCGGGCCCAAGCTGATCCAGAAAAAAGTGGGGGAGACCCTGTATTCTCTCCGGCTGTGCCCTTTGGGAGGGTACAACCGGATCGCCGGCATGGAGCCGGGAGAAGCAGTGACTCCCCGGGGGTTCAACGGACGGCCCCTGTGGGCCCGGATGCTGGTGATCCTGGCCGGGCCCTTCATGAATTTCCTGCTGCCCTTCCTGCTGTTTTTCGGGATCTTTGCGGTCAGCGGCCTGACCCTGCCGGTGAACAAGCCGGTGGTAGGGTCCCTGATGGAAGGATACCCGGGAGCCGCTGCCGGGCTCCAGGCTGGGGACCGGCTGGTGAGCATCAACGGCCGGAAACTGGAGAAATGGAATGACATCAACAGCCTGGTCCAGGAGAACGGCCCCAAACCAGGGAAAGTGGTGATCAGGCGGGACGGCCGGGAAATGACCCTGACTCTCCAGCCCCGGTTCGACGGGGAATCCAAGCGGTTCCTGATCGGGGTCCGGCCTCCCCTGGAACACCGGCAGCTGTCTCTTTGGGAAAGCCTGAAGACTGCCGGCCTGGCCGTAGGGAAGACCACCGTGGCCATGGTGGACGGGCTGCGGAAGATGATCACCGGGAAGGTCCGGGCGGATATCGCCGGGCCCATCGGTGTGGCCCATATGGCAGGAGACGTGGCGGCCCAGGGGGCGGTGCCCTATCTGGAGTTCATGGCCTTCCTGAGCCTGAACCTGGCGGTACTGAACCTGGTGCCCATCCCGGCCCTGGACGGAGGCCAGTTCCTGGTGCTGGTGGTGGAAGGGCTCCTGGGCCATGCCCTGGCGCCCAAAGCCAAGGAAATCATCCAGATGATCGGGGTGGCCTGCATCGTGGCCCTGACCATTTTCGCCACCATGCATGATCTGCTGCAGTAGGAGGGAATATGGAAAGAAGAAAAAGCCGTGAAGTAACCATTGGCAGCGTCACCATTGGAGGGAACCATCCGGTGGCCGTCCAGTCCATGACCAATACCAAGACGGAAAACATTGCCGCCACCGTGGACCAGATCCACCGGCTGACGGAACGGGGCTGTGAAATCATCCGGTGCGCCGTGCCCACGCTGGAAGCGGCCCAGGCCCTGAAAGAAATCCGGAAACAGATCGCCATCCCCCTGGTGGCGGATATCCATTTCGACTACCGGCTGGCCCTGGAGGCCCTCCGCAGCGGGGTGGACGCCCTGCGGCTGAACCCGGGGAACATCGGCGGACGGGACCGGGTGGAAAAAGTGGTGGCTGCTGCCCGGGAGCGGCAGGTGCCCATCCGGATCGGGGTGAATGCCGGTTCCCTGCCCAGGGACCTGCTGGAAAAATACGGGCACCCTGTGGCGGAAGCTCTGGTGGAAGCCGCCTGGCGCCATATTCATATTTTGGAAGAGATGGATTATAATAATATCGTCATTTCTCTCAAGGCCCACGATGTGCCCCTGACCCTGGCGGCCTACCGGCTCATGGCCAAAGAGTGTGACTATCCCCTCCATGTGGGGATCACCGAAGCCGGGACCATCCACAGCGGTCTTATTAAAAGTGCCGTGGGCATCGGTACCCTCCTGGCGGAAGGCATCGGGGACACCATCCGGGTTTCCCTTACCGGGGATCCCCTGGCGGAAATCGATGCCGGGTTCGAGATTTTGAAATCCCTGGGCCTGCGCCAGCATGGACCTACCCTGGTATCCTGCCCCACCTGCGGGCGCACCTGCTGGAGCCTGGAAAAAGTGGCCCATGAAGTGGAAGCCCGTCTGGAAGAGATCCCGGATCCCATTACCGTAGCCGTCATGGGCTGCGTGGTGAACGGGCCGGGAGAAGCCCGGGAAGCCGATGTGGGCATTGCCGGGGGCAAAGGCGAAGGCCTGCTGTTCCGGAAAGGAGAGATCCTCCGGAAAGTGCCGGAAGACCGGCTGGTTGAAGAGCTGTTTGAAGAAATCCACAAGATCATAGACGAAAGGAAGTTGTAAACATGCGCGTTTCCCAATTGTATGCACCCACTCTCAGAGAGGTACCGGCAGAAGCCGTCATTGAAAGCCACAAGCTGATGCTCCGGGCCGGATACATCCGGAAGGTGGCCGGCGGCCTGTACAGCTATCTGCCCCTGGCCTGGCGGAGCCTGCGGAAGATCGAAGAGATCATCCGGGAGGAAATGGTCCCCACCGGCGCCCAGGAAATCATGATGCCCATTGTCCAGCCTTCTGAAATCTGGCAGGAAAGCGGCCGGTGGCCGGCTTACGGGGCGGAAATGTTCAAACTGAAAGACCGGCACGGCCGGGACTTCTGCCTGGGGCCCACCCACGAAGAACTGGTGACCACCCTGGTACGGGACGACCTGCGGAGCTACCGGCAGCTGCCTGTGACCCTGTACCAGATCCAGAGCAAGTTCCGGGACGAAAAGCGCCCCCGGTTCGGGCTGATGCGCAGCCGGGAATTCATCATGAAGGACGCCTATTCCTTTGACAAGGATATGGAAGGCCTGGACAAATCCTACCAGGACGAATACGATGCCTACTCCCGGATCTTCACCCGGTGCGGCCTGGATTACCGGCCGGTGGAAGCGGACAGCGGGGCCATCGGCGGCAAGGGCAGCCATGAATTCATGGCCCTGGCAGACAGCGGGGAAGCGGGGATCGTGTACTGCGACACCTGCGACTATGCCGCCGACGTGGAAAAGGCCGAATGTGCCGCCATCGCAGCTCCTGCGGAAGAACCCAAAGCACTGGAAAAGAAGGAAACCCCTGGGTGCAATACCATTGAAGCCGTGTGCAGCTTCCTGAAGGCTCCTGTGGAAAAAAGCGTGAAGGCCGTGGCCTTTGTCACCGACGAAGGGAAACTGGTGCTGTGCTTTGTCCGGGGGGACAAGGAAGTCAACGACACCAAAGTGGTGAACGCCGTAGGCTGCAACGAAGTGGACATGGCTCCCGACAACCTGATCCGGGAAGCCGGCACGGTGCCCGGATTCATGGGACCCATCGGCCTTGACAAGGACAAGGCCATCATCCTCATCGACCATTCCGTGATGAACATGCACAATGTGTGCTGCGGGGCCAACGAAAAGGACGTCCACTATGTGAATGCGGAACCCTCCCGGGATTTCGTGTACACCCAGGTGGCGGACATCAGCACCGCCGTGGCCGGGGACAAATGCCCCCACTGTGACGGCCATCTGAAGGAAGCCCGGGGCATCGAAGTGGGCCAGGTGTTCAAACTGAACACCAAATACAGTGAAGCCCTCCATGCCACCTATCTGGACGTGGACGGAAAGGAACATCCCCTGGTCATGGGCTGCTACGGCATCGGCGTGGGCCGGACCCTGGCTGCTGCCATCGAACAGCACCACGACAAAGACGGGATCATCATGCCCAAAAACATCGCCCCCTACCAGGTGATGGTGCTGGCCATGAACGTAAAGGATGAAGAAAGCTGGCAGAAGGCTGTGGAAGTCCACGATGCCCTGAACGCTGCCGGCATCGACACCCTGCTGGATGACCGGGACGAACGGGCCGGGGTGAAGTTCAAGGATGCGGACCTTATCGGCTGCCCTCTGCGGATCGTCATCGGACCCAAGACCATGAAGCGGGGCGCTATGGAAACCAAGCTCCGGTGCAGCGGCGAAATGGCCGACGTGTCCTTCGAAGGAGACTGGATCCAGGCCATCCGGGACATTTTGGACAAGGCGCTGTAATCACTGTTTTTGTCAACGGTCAATGGCCAGTGGAGGCCTGCTGACCGTTGACCGGTAACAATCCAGGAAGGGAGACAAAGGCATGGATAACGGAATGCTGGCCCAGCTTACCCTGCGGATCCTGATGGCTGCGTTCCTGGGCGGGCTCATCGGTCTGGAACGGAGCAGCGGGGACCGGCCGGCGGGGCTGCGGACCCATGTGCTGGTGGCCACCGGTTCCGCCCTTTTGATGGTGGTGTCCATTTACGGCATCGACGGCCATCCCCAGGCCCGGGATCCTTCCCGGATCGCCTCCCAGGTGGTCAGCGGCATCGGCTTTTTAGGGGCCGGGACCATTCTCCACGAAGGGCTCACCGTCAAGGGGCTTACCACCGCCGCCAGTCTGTGGATCGTATCGGCCATCGGCCTTACAGTGGGCTGCGGCATGATGGCCCTGGGCATCTTTGCCACTGGGATCGCCCTGATCACCCTGATCCTGATCCGGGGGCTGGAAAAGAAGGTGCTTCCGGCGGGGAAACCCACCCGGTGCAAGCTCCATGTGATCCTGAGCAAAAATCCGGATAGCATGATGGACGTTATGGAGTATCTCCAGAAACGGAACATCAAGACCCGGATCCTGGGGATCCGGAATGATCCCCAGCGGAGTGTGATCGAAGTGGATCTGTTGGTGAAAATCGGCAAATATTACAATGCCAATGCCATCATCAGCGGACTGGAAAACGCCGAAGCGGTGAAAAAGGTCGTCCTGGTGGATGACTGACAAAGGAACAAAGAGGTTGGAATGAGCGCAAGTTGCTATAAGATCGTACCCAACAGACACGTGTTCCTGGACTTTATGGTCACTCTGGACCTGAGCCCGGAACAGCGGCACTGTGTGGAAACCTTTCCCATCCGGTACGTGGAAGTGGATGAAGCCAGGAATACCTGGAAGATCTCCTACGATGCGGCAGCGACGGCTCTGGAACAGCAGGAACTGGCAGCGGTGGCGAAAAAGCTGGCCGCTGCCTGTTCTGTTGCCCAGGTGACCTTCGTGAACGTGAATGCGGACCAGGTGGCGGCTCCCTGTCTGGAGGATGAGGAAATCCCCCTGCCTCCGGAACCGGAAGAGCCGGAAGAGGAGCCCCAGGAGGACGACTTCTTCCAGAGCGAGGAATACCTGAAGGCCCTGGAAGCGGTGGAAGCCAGCCGGGGCGGCGGGAACCGGACCGACGGAGTGGTCTACGGCCGGAAAATCACCAAAAAGGCCCGGACCATGGCGGAAGTGGTGGAAGAAGAGAACAATGTGGTGGTGGAAGGCACCGTGGTGGGGTTCGATGTACGGGAACTCCGGACGGGAGCCGTCATGCTCACCATCAAGCTCAGTGACGATACCGAAGGGCTTTTTGCCAAGATCCGGTTTGGGGAACGGAACGAGGGGAACGACCCGAAAAAGAACATGAAGGAATGTGCCGATCTCCAGAAAAAGATCCCGGAAGGATCCCTGGTGAAGATCCAGGGGAACATCACCGTGGACAAGTACGCCAACTCGGAACTGGTGATGGTGGGGGTCAAAGGCATTATGCAGGAACCGGTGGAACGCCGGGAAGACAAGGCGGACGTGAAACGGGTGGAGCTCCACTGCCACACCAAAATGAGCAAGATGGACGGGCTCACCCCCATCAAGGAACTGGTGGACACCGCCGTGCGCTGGGGCCACAAATCCCTGGCCCTGACGGACCATGGGGTGGTCCAGGCCTTCCCATTTGCCTATGACGAAGCCAAAGCCCTGAAGGAAAAGAATGGCTGGGAACTGAAGCTGATCTACGGGGTGGAAGGGTACCTGTGCCACAGCCGGGAAGACAAGAAGAACTACCACATCATCCTCCTGGCCAAAAATGTGGAAGGTCTCCGGAACCTGTACCGGCTGGTGTCCCTGTCCCATTTGCAGTATTTCGGGGGCAAACCCAAGCGGCCCCGGCTTACCAAAGGGCTCCTGGACCAGTACCGGGACGGGCTGATCATCGGCTCCGCCTGTGCTGCCGGGGAAGTGTACCGGGCCATTCTGGCAGGGGTGCCGGAAGACGAACTCCGGGAAATCGCCTCCTACTACGATTACCTGGAAATCCAGCCCACCGGCAACAACAACTATCTGATCCGGGATCCCCGGTTCCCGGAGATCAAGACCGTGGAAGACCTCCAGGCCATCAACAAAAAGATCCTGTCCCTGGGGGACGAACTGGGGAAACTGACCGTGGCCACCTGCGACGTCCATTTCCTGAATCCGGAAGACGCCCTGGCCCGGAAGATCCTCCAGGCGGGGATGGGCTATCCCGACGAGGAACAGCCGCCCCTGTATCTGCGGACCACCGAAGAGATGCTGGAGGAATTCTCCTACCTGGGGGACCGGGCCTATGAAGTGGTGGTGGAGAACTCCAACAAAATCAGCGGCCAGGTGGAGCACTTCAAACCGGTGCCCGACCGGGACCAGCTGTATTCGCCCACCATCCCCGGTGCCAAGGAAAAAGTGGAATCCCTCAGCTATGCCAAGGCCCACGAATGGTACGGGCCCAAGCTGCCCAAAATCGTGGAGGACCGGCTGAAGCAGGAACTGTCTTCCATTATCGGCAACGGGTTCTCGGTGCTGTACTACATCGCCCATCTGCTGGTGAAAAAATCCAACGACGACGGGTACATGGTAGGGTCCCGGGGTTCCGTAGGGTCCTCCTTTGTGGCCACCATGCTGAACATTACGGAAGTGAATCCTCTGGTGCCCCATTACCGGTGTCCTCACTGCTACCATACGGAATTCTTTACGGACGGGTCCGTAGGGTCCGGGTTCGACCTGCCGGAAAAGAACTGTCCCGAATGCGGGACTCCCATGATCCGGGACGGGCACAACATCCCCTTTGCCGTATTCCTGGGGTTCCACGGGGACAAGGTGCCGGATATCGATCTGAACTTCTCCGGGGAATACCAGCCCCGGGCCCACAAATACACCGAAGAACTGTTCGGCCGGGACAATGTGTTCCGGGCGGGTACCCTGGGCACCATCAAGGACAAGACCGCCTACGGGTACATCAAGAAGTACTACGAAACCCGCGGGGAGCCCAAACGGACCGCTTTCATCGAAGGGCTGATCCCCAAACTGGCCGGGGTGAAACGGACCACCGGACAGCATCCCGGGGGCATTGTGGTTATCCCCCGGAACCTGGATGTCCACTACATCACCCCCGTGTCCTATCCGGCGGATGATCCCAGCTGCGGCACCATCACCACCCATTACGATTTCCACTCCATTGACGAACGGATCGTCAAGCTGGATATCCTGGGCCACGATGATCCTACGGTGATCAAGATGCTGGACCGGATGCTGGGAGAGGACTACTGCCGGAACATCCCCATCGGGGATCCGGACACCATGGAACTGTTCCTGTCCACCAAATCCCTGGGGGTGACCCCGGAGCAGATCGGTACGGACGTGGCCACCTACGGGGTGCCTGAATGCGGCACCCGGTTCGTACGCCAGATGATTTCCGACGTAAAGCCCAAGAACTTTTCCGACCTGCTGCGTATTTCCGGGTATTCCCACGGCACCGATGTGTGGCTGAACAATGCCCAGGACCTGATCAAAAGCGGGACCCCCACGGAAGACACCATTTCCACCCGGGACGACATCATGAACTGGCTGATCAACAAGGGCATGGAGCCCAGCATGGCCTTCGGGATCATGGAATGGAGCCGGAAAGGGAAGGCCCACAAGAAAGGGTTCAAACCGGACCAGCTGGAAGCCTTCGAAAAGGCCCACATCCCGGATTTCTACATCAAGGCCTGTACCACCCTTCAGTACCTGTTCCCCAAGGCCCATGCCGTGGCCTACGTGCTCAGCGCCTACCGGATTGCCTACTGCAAGGTGCACCATCCCAAGGAGTTCTACGCCGCCTACTTTACGGTCCGGGCTCCCCATTTCGACTTCACCCTGGTCCACAAGGGCCTGGACTACATGAAGCGGTTCATTCAGAACGTGAACGCCCAGGGCACCAAGGCCTCGGTGAACGACAAGGATACGGCCACCTACATGGAACTGTGTGTGGAGATGCTGGAACGGGGCTTCACCTTTGATGATGTGGACCTGTACAAATCCGACGCCCACAAGTTCCTGGTGACGGAACACGGGCTGCTGCCGCCTCTGGGTGCCATTGGAGGCATCGGGGGCGTGGCCGCGGAAGGGATCGTGGAGGCCCGGAAAAAAGGCCCCTTCATTTCCCAGGAAGACCTGCGGAACCGGGCCAAGATCAGTACCAGCAACGTGGAGATCCTGGAAGACCTGGGTGTCCTGGAAGGGATGCCCAAGACGGACCAGATCGAGCTGTTTTAAAAGAGGGGCTGTTGCAGGGGCAACAGCCCCTGTCACTGGAAGCAGGAAGGAACCTGCGGGGGGGCAGGTTCCTTTGAAGGAAAACGCAGCCGTAGGCTGCTAACCCACCACCGGCCTAGCGGCCGGTCCCCCGCCCTTGAAAAGGGCGGATATACGTTCGGGGCTGCGCCCCGTTGGTTTATGCACCAGGGCGTCGGCCTGACGAAGCGTATTCCTGCCATTAGAAAGGACGGATATACCGTTTGGGGCTGCGCCCGCTGCTTTATGCACAAGGGCGTTCAGCCTGCTGTGCAATTTATCCGCCCCTTTTCAAGGGCGGGGGACCATTGCGCCTGCGCAATGGTGGTGGGTTAGCAGCGTCAGCTGCGTTTCTCTTCAGGCCAAACGCCTGGGGCGGTTGGCTTCCGACTGCCCTTGACCATTGACAAAAAAGGAGGGAATCACACCATGCCACGGATCATGGACATCCTTGAAACCATTGCCCATTTCGGGAAAAATCCCGATGGGTCCTATACCCGCCGGCTGTACAGCCCGGAATTCTTCCAGGCCCTGGAGGCGGCGGAAAATCTGCTGCAAAAGGCGGGGCTTTCCACCAGCCGGGATGCTGCCGGGAACCTGCGGGCCGTGCTGCCCGGGACGGACCCGGACGCCAGGCACATCCTTATGGGGTCCCATCTGGATACGGTGCCTTCCGGGGGCCTCTACGACGGGGCCTACGGGGTGGCGGCGGCCATCGGCTGTGTCCAGCGTCTGCAGGAAGAAGGCCGGCGGCTCCGGCACACGGTGGAGGTGTACGCCTTCAACGGGGAAGAAGCCAGCCCCCTGGGAGGCACCTTCGGCAGCCGGGCCCTGGCGGGGCTTACGGACCCGGACCAGCCCCTTCTCAAGGAAACGCTGGAAGGGTTCGGCCGCAGGGTGGAGGAAATCCTGGCCTGCCGTCGGGACTTTTCCGATGCGGCCTGCTACCTGGAAACCCACATCGAGCAGGGAGGCAAACTGGAAAAGGACGGTGTCCAGCTGGGTATCGTCAGCGGTATTTCCAATATCGTCCGGTACCTGGTGACTGCAGAAGGCCAGAGCAACCACGGGGGGACCACTCCCATGGAGGACCGGCAGGATGCCATGGTGGCCATGGCCAAGCTTATTGTCTTTGCCGACGCCGCCTGCCGGAAAATCGGCCACAGCCTGGTGTTCACCGCCGGGAAGATCCAGTGCTGGCCCAATGCGGCCAATGTGGTCCCTGGGAAGGTCACCTGCACCTTTGAAATGCGGAATGTGGACCGGCAGTACACCGACGAACTGATCCGGGAGATCCAGGCGGCCACCGAACTGATTCCGGACGCCCGGTTCACCATCCAACAGCTGATTTACAAGGACAGCGCCGTCTGCGACCCCAAGCTGATGGAAGCCTTTGAAAAAGCGGCGGACAGCCTGGGAGCCACCTGGCAGGTGATGCCCAGCGGCGCCGGCCACGACGCCGATTCCATCGCCCACCGGATCCCGGTAGCCATGCTGTTCATCCCCAGCCACAAAGGCATCAGCCACAGCGGTCAGGAATACACTCCGGCCGAAGACGTGGAACGGGGCGGAGAAGTGCTTTACCGGACCCTCCTGGAGCTGGACGGGGAAATCCAGTGAAGAGGGTCTGTTCCAACTGATATTATAGAATGTAAATTACTTGTAAGGAGTTGAAGGGATTGCTGCTTTCTTTGCTGCAGGGGGCTGCAGATGCTTTGTGGGGGACACCAATGACGGTGATCCTGGTGGGCATGGGGCTGTATCTGAGTTTCCGGTTCCATTTCTATTACAATTTCCGCCATTGGGGGTTCCATTTCCGGAATACCTTCGGCAAAATGTTCCAGAAGGGAGAAGGCCACGGCACGGTTTCCGGCTTTGCCGCTGCCTGTACCGCCATGGCCAACACCATCGGGGTGGGGAACATCGGCGGGGTGGCCACGGCCATTGTGTCCGGGGGACCGGGGGCCGTGTTCTGGATGTGGGTGTCCGGCTGCCTGGGCATGTCCACCAAGGCCTGTGAAATCATCCTGGGCCAGCGGTTCCGGGTGAAATATTCCCAATCCATGGACGAATACATGTGCGACCGGTCCTTTGTGATGAAAAACGCCCTGGGGTGGAAACGGGGGGCGCTGCTCCTGTCCGTGGCCTGCTTTACCCTGGGTCCCTGGACCTGCAGCGTCCAGACCGAATCTGTGGTGGGGGCCCTGAAGGAAGCTTTCGGGATCCCTCCGGAATATGCGGCGGCGTTTCTGGGGATCACCTGCTTTGCCACCATTTTCGGGGGACTCCAGCGGATCTCCCGGGTGATGGAACGGGTGGTGCCGGTCATGGCCCTGCTGTACATCCTGGGGGGCCTGGCCATCCTGATCCAGAACTGGCAGGAAGTCCCCGGTGCCCTGGCCCTGATCTTCCGCAGTGCCTTCAGTCCCACGGCTGCTGCCGGAGGCTTTGCCGGAGCCACCATGAAGGACGCCATGCGCTATGGCATCGCCCGGGGGCTGTATTCCAACGATGCAGGCACCGGTTATGGAATCATTGCCCATGCGTCGGCCCGGACGGATCACCCGGTGCGTCAGGCCTCCTGGGGGTGGGGAGAAGTGTTCCTGGATACCATTGTAGTGTGTTCCGTGACAGCCCTTTCCCTGATCCTGACCCACGCCTATACGGATTTCCCCGGCCTGGACAGCGCCCGGCTCACCACCGCCGCCTTCCGGGTGTCTTTCGGGGAGCCGGGGGCCTGGTTCCTGGCCCTGGCCATTACGGTCTTTGCCTGGACCACCATCATCGGCATGTACTACAGCTGTGAAAAATCCGTCAACTACGCCTTTGGGGATACCCAGCGGAACAAAATCGGCACCCGGCTCTATATGTTCTACTACATGGTGCCCTGTGTGGTGCTCTACCATGCCCGGGCTGACGCCCTATGGGCCATGACGGACATTTTGTCCGCCATTTATGTGATGATCACCATCCTGTTCATTGTGACCCAGCAGAAGGAGATTTTCCGGCTGTTCAACGATTTCTGGTTCCGGTTCCTGCCGGCCAAAGAACAGGGAGAAAATCCTCCGGTGGTGTCCTATGGGACCCTGGAAGATGAGGGAAGAGTGCAGAGTGAAGAGTGAAGAGTACAAAGAGAAGAGTGAAGAGGGGAGAAGGAGAGAAAGTATGAGACAGACATTGCAGAATATCCTGGACCGGAACCGGATCCTGGTCATTGACGGCTCCATGGGCACAGCCCTGGAAAATCTGGGAGCCGACCTGAACAACAGCCTGTGGACCGCCCGGGTATTGGCGGACCGGCCGGAACTGGTGAAGCAGGTCCATCTGGACTACTTCCGGGCTGGGGCTGATGCCGGGATCACCTGCAGCTACCAGGCGTCCATTCCCGGTCTTGCGGCCAACGGCTTTACAGAGCAGGAAGCGGAAAATCTGATCACCCGGTCTGTAACCATTTTCCAGGAAGCCCGGCAGGAATGGTGGGACCAGGAAGGGAAAGCCGCCGGCCGGGCCTGGCCTTTGTGCCTGGCCGGGGTAGGGCCTTACGGGGCTTATCTGGCAGACGGGTCCGAATATCGGGGTCATTATGGGGTTTCCCAGGCTGATCTGGAAAAATTCCATCGCCGCCGGGCAGAGCTTCTGTGGCAGGCCGGGGCCGATGTACTGCTGTTCGAGACCCAGCCCTCCCTGGAAGAAGCCCTGGTGGAAGCCGCCATTGCCCGGGACCTGGGAGCTGCCTTCTGGGTGAGCTTCTCCTGCCGGGACGGGCACCACATCTGCGAAGGGACGCCCCTTCGGGAAGCTGCGGCAGAAGTGGTCCGCCAGTTCCCGGAAGTGGAGGCCCTGGGGGTGAACTGCACCAAACCGGAATACCTGGTGAGCCTGATCGGAGAACTGAAAGCCGCTTCCGACCGTCCCATCTTCGTCTACCCCAACAGTGGAGAAGAATACGACCCGGTGACCAAGACCTGGCATGGGGTGGGGACGGACCGGAAGTTCGGTGACTACGCCCTGGATTACATGAAGGCCGGGGCAGTGGCTGTAGGAGGCTGCTGCACCACGGTGGCGGACCATATCCGCCAGGTGGCGGCGGCACGGGACCAGTTCCTGAAGCGGTGAAACGGAAAACAAGCAAAGGAGGCCTCACTCCATGAGTGACGGGGAAATCACCACCTATACCGGGATCCAGTTCGATCCCCTCCATCCGGACCCGGAGAAGATCCGGATCGAAGACATTGCCCATGCCCTGAGCCTGTTGTGCCGGGGCAACGGCCACGTGCGGACCTTTTATTCCGTGGGTCAGCACTGTCTGGCGGCGGCCAAAGAAGCGGCCGCCCGGGAAGACAGCCGCCGGGTGATCCTGGCGGCCCTGCTCCACGACGCCACGGAATGTTACCTGTCCGATGTGCCCCATCCCTACAAGGTAAACATGCCCCGGTACCGGGAACTGGAAAACACCCTGCTCCAGGCGGTGTTGGACCGGTTCCTGGGAGGGCCCCTTACCCGGGAAGAGGCGGCGGAAGTGGAGCAGATCGACCGGGCGCTTATGTTCAGCGATCTCCATCATCTGATGGACCATCCGGAAAACCGGGAACAGGAGGGGACCCTGCACCTGACTGTGGATTACCAGGTGCGGCCCTTTGCCGACGTGGAACGGGAATATCTGGACTGGTACCGCCGGCACAGCCGATAAAAAGGAGAAAACCATGGATCAAAAGAAAATCACCGAAAGCTGGGAAAAACGCCGGGCAGAACTGTGCGCCCTGGCGGACAGCATCTACGATTGGGCGGAAGTGGGCCTGGAAGAAGTGAAATCCTCCGCCTTGCTGGAAGACTACCTGGAAAAACAGGGGTTCACTGTGGAAAAGGGAGTGGGGACCCTGCCCACCGCCTTCCGGGCCACCTGGAAACAGGGGGAGGGAGGACCCCGGCTGGGCTTCCTCTGTGAATACGATGCTCTGGAAGGTATGGGCCACGGCTGCGGCCACCATCTCCAGGGCCCGTCCGTGATCGGGGCGGCCCTGGCGGTCCGGGACCAGTATGAGGGCACCGGGGTGCCCTTCTCCCTGGTAATCTACGGGACCCCGGCGGAAGAGACCATCGGGGGCAAGACCGTGATGATGGAAAACGGCTGCTTCCAGGACATGGACATTGCCCTGATGATGCACGCCGCCCCCAATACCTGTGTGGATATAAAGAGCATGGCCAACAAAAGCTACACTGTGGAATTCCACGGGGTCCGGGCCCATGCGGCCATGAGTCCGGAACAGGGGCGCAGCGCCTTTGATGCCGCGATCCTCAGTTTCAACGCCATGGAATTTCTCCGGGAACATGTGAAGGACGACACCCGGATGCACTACACCGTCCGGGATGCCGGGGGACCGGCCAATGTGGTCCCTGACCGGACCCTGGCCCAGTATGAACTCCGGTCCTATGACACCGGCTACCTCCGGAGTCTGGAACCCCGGTTCCTGGACATCCTGAAAGGGGCCTGCCTTATGACCGGCACCACCCACACCATCACCGAAACCCACGAATTCTACGCCAAGATTCCCTGCCTTACCCTCAACGACCTGGTGATGGAACAGGCCCGGGCCTTCGGGGCGCCCCAGCTGTCCGAACCCCGGCAGAAAACCGGTTCCACGGATTTCGGCATCATCCTGTACCATATGCCCGGCACCTGCATCCGGGTGGCCTTTGTGCCTGAAGGAACTCCGGCCCATTCCGAAGCCTATCTGAAAGCCGGGAAGACGGAAGCCGCCCATGAAGCCATTGGGTACGGCAGCCGGATCCTGGCCGGTGCCTGCGGCGCCATCCTGGATGATCCAGCTCGGCTTACTGCCATGTGGGAAGAATTCCGGAAACGAAAAGCTTCACACTGAGATAAGAACATTCTAATAATTAAAATAAAGTACAATGTATTACCCCCCAGGACAGTTGTATGATATAATGGATATTGTATAAAACCATTAGTCGGTTCTTTACCTATAGGAGGTTGAGCAATGAACAATCCGAAGCCCGTTAAAATCGTGGAAACGGTTCTCAGAGACGGCCATCAGTCCCTCTGTGCCACCCGTATGCGCACCAGCGACATGCTGCCCGTACTGGAAGCACTGGATGACTGCGGCTTTTATGCCCTGGAAGCCTGGGGCGGCGCCACTTTTGACTCCTGCCTGCGGTTCCTGAATGAAGATCCCTGGGAACGGCTGCGCACCATCCGGAAACATGTGAAAAAGACCAAGCTGCAGATGCTGCTCCGTGGCCAGAACATCCTGGGTTATAACCACTATGCAGACGATGTGGTCACCGAATTCGTAAAACGCAGCGTGGACAACGGTATCGACATCATCCGTATCTTCGATGCCTTCAACGATACCCGGAACCTGGAAACTGCCATGAAAGCCACCAAGGCTGCCGGCGCTCATGCCCAGGGCACCCTGGTGTACACCATCAGCCCGTACCACAAGGACAGCGACTATCTGAAGCTGGCCAAGGAACTGGTGGAAATGGGGGCTGACTCCATCTGCATCAAAGACATGTCCGGCCTGCTGGCTCCCTATGCCTGCTCTTCCCTGGTGGAAGCCCTGAAGAAAGAAATCAATATTCCTATCGATGTACATTCCCACTGCACCAGCGGCATGGCTTCCATGGCTCTGCTGAAGGGCATCGAAGCCGGTGCGGACATTGTGGATACGGCTCTGTCTCCCTTTGCGGAAACCACCAGTCATCCCTGCACTGAATCCCTGGTATACACCCTGAAAGGGACTCCCAGAGATACGGGCATCGACATGGATAAACTGGGGCCCATTGCGGACCACTTCAAGAAAGTCCGTGCTGACCTGGTGAAGACCTTCAACCTGCCCAGCAACATCAGCATCAACCCCAAGGTCCTGAGCTTCCAGATCCCCGGCGGTATGCTGTCCAACATGCTGAACCAGCTGACCCAGATGGGTATGGCTGACAAGTACGAAGAAGTGCTGAAGGAAGTGCCCAGAGTCCGGGCCGACCTGGGGTATCCTCCGCTGGTTACTCCTTCCAGCCAGATCGTTGGCACCATGGCTACCATGAACGTAATGATGGGACGGTACAAAATGATCCCCAAAGAAATCCAGGACATTGTTTTGGGCAAATACGGCAAGACTCCGGGGCCTATCAGCGAAGATCTGAAGAAAGTGGTGCGCCGCTGGATCGTCAAGAAGACCGGCAAGACCACGATCGCTCCCATCACCCACAGACCGGCCGACGACATTCCGCCGCAAATGGACAAGATGAAAGCCGACCTGGCCGCCAAAGGCTATCCCAACGCCTCTGTGGAAGACGTGCTGTCCTATGCACTGTTCCCCGAAGTGGCCCTGGCCTTCTTCAAGAACAATCGGTAAGGCTGCTGCCGCGGCAACAGCCGAAGAAAAGAACCCGCCCCTTTTGGGGACGGGTTCTTTGTTGTTCTCGGCCCTCCGCTGACCATTGACAAAAAAATCCCCGCCGCATTTGCGACGGGGATTTTTTCATTATCACTGCTTTGGCGGCCGTACGGGCGGGGGTGTGGAGCTCTTCCCGGACCGGGGCGGCTGGGGAACGTTTCCGTCTCCCGGCAGACTGTCTTCTTTTTTGCTGCTCTGTTTCTTGGTATCCTTCTTCTTGGTGGTTTCCTTCTTGGGCTGGGCCTTGGGAGCTTCATACTTGGGAGCAGGCATCTTGAACCCGTCCGGAGTCTCGAAGTCTTCCGACGGCACCCCTTCCAGAGCGTTGCTCATGAAGGTCCGCCACAGAGTGGCCGGCTCACCGCCACCGGTCATGCCGCCCAGGGATTCGTTGTTGTCATCCCCGATCCATACGGCACAGGCCAGGTTGGGCGTAAAGCCCACGAACCAGGCATCATGGTAAGTGTCAGTGGTCCCGGATTTCCCGGCGCAGGGACGGTTGATGGCGGCCCCCCGGCCAGTACCCCGGGTCATAACGTCTTCCATCATGGAAATCATCATGTAGGCAGTTTCCGGTTTCACAGCCTGGGTGGGATTGGTTTTGTGTTCATAGAGCACTTTGCCGTTCCGGTCCAGGATCTTTACAATGGGAGTGGGTTTGTTGAATTTCCCCATATTGGCGATGCCCGCATAGGCACCGGCCATTTCCAGAGGCGTCACCCCGTGGGTCAGGCCCCCTAGGGCCATGGCCGCGTTGTCGTCATCATCCACCAGGGTGGTGATCCCCAGCCGTTTGGCCAGTTTCAGGGTCTTTTCCGTTCCGTACTTCATGGCCACCTTGACGGCAGGCACGTTGTAGGAATAGGTGAGTGCCGTCCGGTAGGACACGGTGCCATGGAAGCTCCGGTCATAGTTCTGGGGGTTCCAGTCTCCCGGGATGGGGGAGTCCTGGACGGTATCGCTGGGAGTGGCACCCTGTTCCATGGCGTTCATGTAAACGAAAGGCTTAAAGGAAGAACCAGGCTGCCGTTCCGCCATGACGGCACGGTTGAACTGGTCCGTGCCCCGGCCTCCGATCATGGCCTTGATGTACCCGGTCTTGGGATCCACTGCCACAATGGCACTCTGAGGCTGCTTCAGCTTGTTGCTGTCAGTGTAATAGGTGGGGGTCAGGGCTGCCGCCTTTTCCGCCGCCTTCTGCATTTCCGGATCCAGGGTGGTGTACACCTTCAGACCCTGTTTGTATACGGCATCCGGACCGAATTTGTCCACCAGCAGCTGGATGCAGTAATCAATGAAGTATTTCTTGGAGCCGGGGGATTCATTCAGGCTCTTGTAGGTCAGAGGTTCCGCATAGGCTTTGTCAGCCTGTTCCTTGGTAATGAACCCGTACTTGGCCATCTGCTCCAGCACCGTCTTCTGCCGGGCCTTGGCGGCCTTGGGGTTGGACAGGGGAGAGTAGTAGTTGGGGCTCTTGGGAATCCCGGCAATCATGGCACTTTGGGCCAGGTCCAGATCCTCCACATGCTTGCCGAAATAGGTGTTGGCGGCGGTTTCCACCCCGTAGGCACCCTGGCCGAAGTAAATCTGGTTCATGTACATTTCCAGGATTTCCTTCTTGGTGTACTTCTGCTCGATCTGGAGAGCAATGAAGGCTTCATGGAGCTTCCGGCTCAGGGTCTGCTCCTGGGTCAGGAAGTAGTTCTTGGCAAGCTGCTGGGTAATGGTACTGCCCCCCTGGACCTCGCCCCACCGGATGTAGGTGTAGATGGCCCGGCCGATGCCCCGGAAGTCGATGCCCCCGTGTTCATAGAACCGGATGTCTTCTGCAGCCAGGAACGCGTTCTGCAGGTTCTTGGGTACCTTGTCGATGGTCACCGGAATCCGGTCTTCTTCCGAATCCACCGTGGTGATCAGGTTACCCTTGGCATCGAAGAACTGAGAAGAGGCCATGGGAGCCATATCCTTGGTAAGGATCTTGGCGGTGGTGAATTTGGCCACGGCAAAGAAGGCAGCCACCGAAAGGAAGCCCACCAGCACCAGGGCCATCAGGGCAGAAAAGATTGTTCCGCCCAGCTTTTTCCGTTTGTGGGGGGAAGACGAACCGAAGGGGTTCCTCCAGTTCCTGTTTTTATTGCTTGTCATCACGTCAGCTCCTATAACAGATAGAAATAGATTGAGACCATAAGTTACAGCATATTATACCACATTTGCTTTGTGAGGTGTATAGTTCCCCTTTTATCTCTTCTCCTTAGACGTATCGAATTCTAATACTCAGAATTTGATTTTTTATAGAAGCATTGCATTATTTAAATCTACTGAAGAATATATAAAATGTATAAATCTTAATTACGGGCATAAAGAATCTAAAGCGAATAAATGTGTGCAAGATTTAGCTGAAGATATTATTATTAATAGCAGAATTGCTGTTAATAAATATAAGATGTTTAACATTGCATTAAAACTGGACTTATGGGCGCTTTTATTTGTACTTATAGTAGTTTTATTAGCATAATTCCCGACTCTCTGAAGTTGAATACAAAATAAGAAAAGTATTCACACCTTTGTGTAATATTAGAGCCCATCTGAATTAGCCATTTTGAGCCCATCAGATTTGACCATTTAGAGCCCAGCTGAAATCACCATTTTCAGCCCAAACAAATAGCCATTACA